>CAUJKA010000164.1 GCA_963204965.1 Planctomycetota bacterium
GACTACAACGGGCAGAAGGATTTAATCGTCAACGGACTCAAGCAGCGAGCCCATGTCGAAGTTGACGTGGCTTATGACTCCGATAAGTCGACCAAGCACATGAATCCAATCTATGAAAAGGATTCATGGGCCGATGGCTACGACGTGATCATTCATGACGAATGTTCGTCGGATGTTAAAGAGCTGAAAGTCATCGAGCGAATCTTGGCGCCACATAAGAAGGGGTTGCCAGCGGTGGTGTTGCACTGTGCAATGCATTGCTACCGTTCGGAAGGCTATCCTGAAGTAACGCCTTGGTTTGAGTTCACCGGCCTACAATCTACTGGGCACGGGCCGCTCAAGCCGATCGACATTTCGTTTGCCAAGGGTGCTAGTCCTATCACCGAAGGTTTAGGCGACTGGACCACGATCAATGAAGAGCTTTACAACAACAGCGCTGGAAAGTTGTTGGAGACCGCCACAGCTCTAGCGGGAGGCAAGCAATTGGTTCCACGCAAGGATGGTACTCAAGAAACAGCACAAGCCGTTGTGGTATGGACCAACAAGTACAACACGAATACTCGAGTCTTCGGAACAACTTTGGGGCATGCTAACGATACCGTTGGCGACGCACGCTACTTGGACTTAGTCGCGCGCGGCTTGCTGTGGTCCTGTGACAAACTGAATCCGACTTATCTCAAGTCGAAATAGTCGGACGAGATCAAACACTTGGTAAAGCCGTTGGCTTGCTTGCGTTGATTCGCGAATCGTCGATCGATCCGTTGTCTGTCCAGCAGTGCACGACGTAAGGCTTTGAGTTCGGACCAGCGTGAACTTTAGCTTCAAGGTTCGCTTTGGAACTCTTCAGCCGATCCTTCACTACGGGATCGGCGAAGACTGCGTCGGTGACAACCAACGGGGCTCGCATAGCTTTAGCGAAGTGGAAGACTGTGCGAACACCTTCACCGAAATAGTCCAAGCGACCATTTTGCTTTGCGATAAGAGCTCGGTCGCGATGGACGCAGACTGTTGCTGTGACTCCATGAGATGCGAACCGTTGCCCTGCCAATTGGCTGATGCCGAAGGCTGCCTCGATGGCTTGCGCTCGATCTACAAAGGCAGCTAACAGTTCACCGTTGTTTTCTTTGACCATCGCGCCACCCACAGCCCGAAGGTATTCGCTGGCCGATTCAACGAAAACTCGTAGCAGTTCATACGCCTCTTGATCGTCCAGGCTAGCGTAGACTCGATCTAGATCGTGGAGATAGATCGCTAAGAAGGTCGTGTCCTCTGTTAGGCATGGTACCTTAGAGTCGAATACTTGATCGGGGAACAGTTCGCGAAAGAGCGGTGAAGCCGAGGCTTGCGACGCCGTGACAACGCCTTGGCGAGGTACCGCGCGTTCGATTCGGACAAGACGTGACAACTCAGATTGATTGGTCAGATGGAACTGCACAATGCCTGCTCGCAAAGTTGTCGATTGCCGTTCCTCGTGATGTTGGTGAACCGCAAAATCTAAGCGAGCTACATTGCTGGAGCTCTGAATCGTGAACATCAGTGGATTGAGCGAACCGAGAGTGCGCACGAAGTAGTTGCCTGGTTCCAGCGAGACCGACACATCAATTGCCTCTCCCGCCGCCACTTTGATTTGCGAGACCACGTGTGGCGCGTGCCAAGGACCACCGATACAGTACTTTTCTGAAGTCACTTCGCGGATCTCGGGATTAACTTTGAAGACCAGTTCGACTGCATCGCCTGCGTTTGCTTGAAATGCAGTATCGCAAGCTTCGCAAGTCGCGTGCTGTTGAATCTGGTGCAATACAGGTACTTGTTGTGCAGCCACGCGACAGGTTGGACAGATGACGTCCCAATAGACGGAGAGCATGCCGGCTTTCGCGGCTCGCATAGCCGTTTGCAAAAGGAGTTCGGCATCCAGCCCAAGCTGTTTAGCCAAAGCGTACGGGCGCATTTTGGATAGCTCTTGCGCCGGTGCTTCTTTGATATAGTCAACCAAGGCCGTTGTACATTCGACATCTGCTCCAGCGTCGAGCAATTGTTGAGCTAGTGCGTCGAGACGTTGCAGCCGCGACGAGCTTAGCTTGGTTTCATTGCAAAAATAGTCACGGACCATTTCTTGTTTGGCTCGTTGCAACGACTGATCGATGCGATTGTAAATACGATCCAGCGCACGGTGTCCCTTCCATCCTGCTTCAATGGTCGACACTACTCGTCCCAACGTATTCCGCGGCTCGATCTGTACGGAGTGAATTAGTCGAGTGCCACCTTCAGGCAGGGACTTCAGTTCCACTGTGTTCATAAACCACTTAAATGGGCCGCTGGAGAACTCTCGTAGCACTCCGAATCGCGAGCCTTCGATCCATTCAAACGGATGTTCCTCCCATTGAATCTTGATGCCACCCAGCTTAAATGAACCGAAACGACGTATTCCGCGAGTCGGATCTTTTTCTGTCCAGTACTGAACTGATGGTAGGCCAGCGGCTCGATTGAGTCGCTCGGTATCGGATACATGTTGCCAAAGCTCTTCCGCCGAGCTAGTTAAGTCCCATTGGAATTCACGTTTCCACAACTTACGAGGATCAAAGGCTGGCAAAACTGGGTGAGCTTCAAAGGCATTCGGCTTTCCTTCGAGGATCAAGTCAATTCGCTCGATCAACTGCGAAGCGTTAGCGATTCGCTGAGCAGGCGACTTGGCCAACATGCCGTGAACAAGTTCTACGGTTGGCTCGCTGATCGAACTATTGCGTTTGCGAAGATCGGGAATACTCGTGAAGCAGTGCATAGCTGCTAGCTTCATTACATCGGCATCATAGAAGGGTACGTTGCCCGACAGCAATTCGAAGAGCATGACTCCCAGCGAGTACACATCGGTGGACGTATCGATTTCGGCGCCGCCCTTGCACTGTTCAGGCGACATATAGCTGGGTGTACCAAGGAATGCACCCGCTCGAGTCAACTCCATTGATTCCGATTGAACGACATGTCGAGCAATTCCAAAGTCGGTCAGCTTGACGAGATAGCTGCCCGCTTGTTGGATATCGACTGTGACATCGACTTTTACATCTGCAGTGGCTCTGGTGTTATCGCTCGCTCGATTCGCTAGGAGCACATTCTCAGGTTTTACGTCGCGATGAATGATGCCACGTCGATGAGCTTCCACCAAAGCGCTTGCCACATCGCGAATCAACTGCAACGACTGGCGTTCATCCAGCGGGCCACGACCGCGCAGCCAATGCTTGAGATTAACTCCGTCGACAAACTCCATTGCAATGTAGTGCAGATCATTATCGAAGCCAATTTCCAGTAGCTGGGTCACGTGTGGGTTCTGAACGCTTGCCAAAAGACGACCTTCTTTTTGGAAGCGTCGTATGGCCTGGGCTTGATCTTTACCGGTGTACCTGAGGACCTTGATAGCTACACGATCCCGCGTGACTGGATCGAGCGCTGAGTAGACTTCACCCATCCCTCCGCGTCCTAGAACTCGCTCCAGTTGGAATCGTCCTAGCTTGGTTCCTTCGAGTTTGGCGTTGCCCGAACTCGCTTGGGATTCTTGTATTTCCGTGGTGTCGTGCGAAGGTAGCTCGTCGCAAGGTAACGCGATGTTGGGATCACAGTTGATCGTTTGGTCATCGTAGGCTTCCGATTCATCGTCCGAATTTGCGACGGAGACCATTGGTTTGGCCACAACCTCATCGAGGAAATCGATCCATTGTTCGAAGCACTCCTCTTCGCCGCCGACTTCTCGCGATTTGAGGATCAGCTTCCGGAGTAGCGTCAACTTTCGTCCGACAATTGCAGGTTGAGAGTCGGACTTAGAAAGTGCGAACTCAGCAATCGACGCAACTAACCGCACCGCGCCGCTGACATCACGCACATAAAGTTGCGCAGCGTCGGAGTCCATTGTTGTTTGTGGCTCGCAATAGAAGGACTCAAGAAAATCTAAGTCAATAAGCTCAGTAGCGTCTTCACGTAGTCGAAGACATTCCTTCGAAAGCCCACCATGGTACAGCTTAGATAGCGAACACTTGCGTATAAAGCCGAGTAACTGCTGACAGGTTCGCAACAGTTCGTCTACACTCGATAGTCCTATCCAGCAATCCAAGTTGTGATAGGGAGGCAAGTTGATGTCGTCAAGGACAACAAACGGTGTGGTAGCTTCCAGGTTGTAGCCTCGCAGCCTGGGCAAGCGGCCCAATACGGCTTGAGTGAGACGCAGTTTCTGCTGAAACTCAAGACGCATGTTATCGGCCAACCATGGCAAGAAGACGACTTGAACCGAAACGGCGTTTGGTTCCTCGATAGCTTGGAAATGTCGCGGCCATCGCGACCCTGTGACCGGTTGTAAGTACGTCAACGAGGATAGGTCGTAGCGATCGAATGTCGATCCGAACGTGCGTTGTTCGCCATCGTTGGGTTGTCCGGTAACAATCGGTGGTTGTGCGGATTGTTCGAATGTGGAGCTACGAATTGTCGCTGGCATAGTTTGCTCGAATCAAGTGGGATTTGCCGCTGTAAACAGGCTAAGAAGCCTACTTTTCCCTAGCCCAGAGTCGTCTTTGGCCCAACGGATTGAGTAGGTTTGGGGGCAGAATAGGATGACGAATAATCCGATTGTTCGGATTGCTAGGCCTAAAGCGTCATAACAGTTTCGCAATGGCCAAAGGGCTCGCATCGCTAACATCTGTTGCGAAAGTTGTGTAGTATTGAGAGGGACTGTTTGCCACTACGGCTTAAAAGAGTCACTTAACAATTACTCGTTCTTAAAGGTACTTCCATGCGACTCTTTTCGCGCAACAGTTTGTTTGTCTTCTCAGCAATCACCGCGTTGGTTGTTGTAACCGGAAGTGGAGCCATTCAGCAGGGCGCATCGTTGCTTCAGCAGATCCGCAGTTCCAACAAGCAAATCGACGAAGAGATGGTCAAGGAGTTAGGCGCGGACGAACTCGGAATGAAGAAGTACGTACTGGCTTTCTTGAAAACAGGTCCCAAGCGCGATCAAGATCCCGAAACGGCTGCCAAGTTACAACAAGCTCACATGGCCAACATCGGAAAGATGGCCGAAGAGGGCAAGTTAGTCCTTGCAGGGCCATTTATGGACAATGGTCCGTTGCGTGGAATATATCTGTTCAACACTGAGAGTCTTGAAGAAGCTAAGAAGTGGACGGAGACCGATCCGGCAGTACAAGCTGGTCGGTTGGAGATGGAACTTCACCCTTGGTATGGCTCGGCCGCGATGCAGTTGCTGAACGATCTACACGGGCGAGTCCAAAAGAAGAAGTTTGGTGAGTAGGTTCTTATCTGCCGGATAGAACCAGTGTGGACTTTTGTTAGTGGATAGAGCGCGTGGTATGCACGAGCGATGCCGAAGGGACCGGTAAGAAATTTAACGCAAGTTCGCGAAGGCGCGGGGTCGCGGAGATAAGAACCATTGGAATAACGCTGATGGTCATGCGAGTGCCCATTTGCCGCAAGTCCAACGTGGTCAAACCCGGCAGGAGTTTGACCTACCCGGACACAGCGCGAAGCGGTTGGGTAGGTTCTTATCTGCCGGAAAGAACCGGAGTGGACTTTTGTTAGTGGATAGAGCGCGTGGTATGCACGAGCGATGCCGAAGGGATCGGTAAGAAATTTAACGCAGAGTCGCGAAGGCACAGAGACAAGAACCATCGGAGAAACTTGGTTATGCGAGTGCGACTTTCCGCAAAGTTCAATGTGGTCAAACCCGGCAGGAGTTTGACCTACCAGATTGCTTAGTGCCGCTGAAATCTGCTTAGCGCTGGTGCATGACTAAACTTGGTGTCAGCGATAAACAGACCACCGGCCAGTTGCGATTCGGCTTGACGCTCCGCAGGCATATGCTCGACGGCGGTGGTGATGATCAGCTTGACCGTACCGTCTGGATGATCGATCAACAGCGGGCAGGTAGCTTGCGGGCTGTGAGGCGTTCGCCAAATCGCTTCCAAGCTTCCATCAAGCAAGCTGTACTGGCGTGTCTCGCCAAAATTAGCTGGGTTCGGATTGTAGAAGCTTACGATAGCGCTTTGTTCGTCGGGTGTCAGAACCATACCATCGGGAACGGATGGTAGGTCCGAGAAATCGACAACAGTCTGGCAATCACTTACTGAACCATTCTTGATATCCAAGCTATACCTGACCAATTTGCGGGTTGGTGAGTCGATGTCCAAAAGGTGAAGGTTCCCGCCTGACGCGACGACGTCTTTGCCGTTGCTACAGATCTGATCATTTCTCAAACGGATCAATTGTTGATCAGCTCCGCGGAAAAGGTACAAACCTGCCTTCTTGGTTTTGAACTCCAGATCTTTGCTTCCGAAAACTAGGTTGTCGCCGTAGCAAGTACCATCGTTGATAATCGTGTTGGTAACATCGCTATCAATACCGCTGGCCAGCACGGTCCACGATCGGTCCGAGGTTTGGAAGAGTCCCAGCTCGCGCTCACAACCGACGACAAATTCGCCTTCGTTTTGTGTCGGCTTGGCAAAGCCAGGTCGCCCAGGCAAGTCAAACTGTTGATTGGAGTTACTGCTCAGGTCAAAGATATTCAAGGAACCATGCTTGGAATCAGCGCCATGCTGAATCGCTACCCAACTAAACTTGCCAGCTCCGAGCGCCGTTGGTCCCTCTGGCAAAAATCTCTGCTGAGGATTGTCGGGAAGAAATAGCAGTTGAGCGTCGATGATCTTGGTCATGAGAGGAAAGCTTGATGTAGGGAGTGCTGGAAACAGTTCAACGCCAACAAGCTAACCGTAGTGGGATTGGGTGTCCAGCACGTCAGCCGCAAGTTGAACCCAAGACCTGTTCCGACGGTATTGCGGGAAGTTCGAATAAAGGCCGAAGTCGTGCGGATTATAGCGATCAGGAAGGAAGGCTGGTCCTGGTAGATTTTGCTCTGTAGGCGAGCATTTTTGACGAAATTGCCCGCAAAATAGCTCTCTCGACGGTGATTTGCTGGACTCTGGCCTAAGAGGGGTGTAGTTTTGCTTAGTCTGTCCTGCGAAGCCCCTTTGGGACCGTGGTCAGCGGCACATAACCAACTTCTGATTTCGAGAATTCCCCATGGCCAAACCTCTCATCTTTCGGCTCGGCGACGAAGACCTGGCGCTGAACATCAACAAAGTCGATCGGACGAAACTGTACGGATCTAAAGAGATCGAAGCTGTTGACGAACAGGAACGCGTTTGCGAACTGGCTACATTGGCCGACGATGGTCACACCATGATCGGTCGAGGTGGAACCGGATTGCTGTGGATCGATGCAGACGGCTGTTGGCGCGACAAAGCTGAGCTTAAGCCGGTGAATGTTCACGGTGAAGAGATTCAGCCAGTCGAGTCGTCCTTTGGTCAAACTATCAAACTGTTCGATACGGCGACTGTAGAGTTCTACTTGGAGCACAACATTCGGTTGGTTTACCAAATTGAACCCGCCAGTGATGCCGTCAATATCGACTCGTTGGCAAACGAGCTGCGTAAGGGAACGATCTTCTTTTTCCCTTACAGTTATCGCGGCGGGCTGGAAGCCGATACGGCATTCCTGCTGATGAATGAAGAAGAGCAAATCATGTTGGCGGTGGGTAATCCAACCTCGATCGCCTACATCACCGTTCAAAGTCAAATTGCCGTCGAAGAAGTCGCTGAAGACTCCGAAGAAGCGGAAACAGATTTGATGAGCTTTGACATGATCTAACCATGGTTGTTTTCCAACCATCGGAATCGTGTCCACTTTGATTTCAACATCCGTCAGGCTTAGCAAGTAGTAGAAGAGTTATGGGTGAAATTAATCTATCGAACAATGGCGGAAGAGATGCTGTGGTTGCAACCACCAGCGTCACATCGCTCAAGCAAATTCGTTGGCTGGACGATCAAGGTCGGCAAGCAGCTTCGTCACGCGTAATCAAGTCGACTTTGAATCACAGCTTAGAAGCGATTCTTGATGCTCAAAAGTGTGAATTGGAAGCGGTATCACAACTGCTGATCGATGGCGATCCAGAGATCGATTTGCAAAACACGGGACGAATGCTCCGAGAGACTTCGCGAGTCTTCGTTGACAAGGATCGAGGCATTGTCCGTAATGTTCGCTTTTGGGAAGTTGTCAAGAATCCCGATGGCACAGTACGCCAGCGACGACCAAGAGAGCTTGCTGCTACGAACATCTCCACCGATGTTCCACTACGATGGTCGGGGATCTTCATTCCCAAGGACAAAGCCGTTCGCAAGTTTGTCTTTAGTGGCAAAGCCCAGATCCAGCACATCAATGGTTTGACCTACGACTTTCTCTTCGCGATGGCTAAGGATCTCGAACAGAGAAACTCGCTGATGCTTTTAGGGGCTGGACCCAAATCAAATCAACCGCTGATCATGCGTCGTGGTGGAACGCCCTATCGAGGTTTCTTGGAAGGCCGCACACAAGGTGATAAGTACTGCTTGTTATTGCACTTTTCGAACTTGGAGCTCAAGGCTCCGAAGTTAGACGCCAGTTCTGATAACGAGCAAGGAGAGTAATGATGCCTGCAACACAACTGTTAGATCTTGGACGATTCGAAATCAAGCTGGGTAGCTACGCTATTGGACCAGCCACTGCCGTCAACAACGCGATGGCGACAGCCGTAGCGCAGGACTATCGCCGCGGCACTGCCTCGCGAATGATCCCGCTTGGCAAAGAAGAGATTCGCTCGCGAGTTCCTAGCAGCGACTTTTTCGTGAGCAAAAAGATCGATGGCGAGTTCACTGTGCTAATGTTCGAAGAGGGTGTCGCCTATTCAATCAATCCTGGTGGAACTGTTCGTGTCGGTCTGCCATGGCTAGACGAAGCGGCTAAAGCGCTGCAAGCGGCTGGAGTAAGCGTAGCCAGAATTGCTGGTGAACTTTACGTCGCTGATGAGCGGCAGCGCACTCGCGTTCATGACGTCTCAACGATCGCTCGAAATCCTCGAACGGTTGAAGAGCTTAATAAACTGCGGTTCGCTCCCTTTGACATTATCGAGATCGATGGCAAGCCTGCCGCAGAACACTACGCCGATACCTTTCAAACTTTGGAAAGCTTGTTTGCTAAAACTGACATGGTTCAGCCGGTTCCGACTGAGATCGTTCGCGATACAGCTGGAATAGTACGACTGTTTGAGAAGTGGGTGGAAACAGAAGACGCTGAGGGTATCGTTGTTCGTAGCGATGCTGCGGGTCTGTTCAAGGTCAAGCCTAGGCATACTTTGGATGTTGTGGTGGTGGGCTTCACGGAGTCCACCGATGATCGGCAAGGTTTGTTGCACGATCTACTGGTCGCGGTCATGCGAGCTGATGGAACCTACCACATTCTTACTCGTGTAGGTGGAGGTTTTAGTGAAGAGCAGCGACGTCAGTTACTTAGCGACCTGAAGGATATGGTCGTGGCCAGCGAGTATGTCGAGGTGAACTCCGATTACGTGGCCTACCAGATGGTTCGGCCAAAGTGGATTGTCGAGATTAGCTGCTTGGATTTAATCTCGCAAACTACGCGAGGCGGTAGCGTTAATCGGATGGTGATCGACTTCGATGCAGAGAAGGGCTATCAAGTAGTCCGCCGACTACCGCTTGCCAGCGTGATCTCTCCGCAGTTCATCCGCCGTCGTGAAGATAAGCAATCGCACCCCGAAGATGTACGTATCGCGCAGGTAAGCGACCGAGTCGAAGTCGCTCAAATCGATGCTGACGCCAAGAGTTTCAAACTGCCCGTTACAGAGGTCTTGCGTCGCGAAGTCTTCACCAAGTCGCTTAAAGGCGCAACGATGGTGCGGAAGTTCGTGTTAATGAAGACGAACAAAGAGAATGTCAGCGATGACTATCCTGCGTATGTAGTCCACTATACGGATTTCAGCCCTAATCGCAGTGATCCGCTTCAACGTGACGTGGTGATCAGCAGCTCGTTAGAGCAAATCGAACAGCTCTACGCTCGAATGAAAGACGAGAACGTGAAGAAGGGTTGGGTGCGTGTCTGAAGTTGACTGCGCGGAAGAAATTTCTAGGCGGGCAGCTTCACCAATCCAACGTGGATACGCCCGAGTTCCATGCCGGCGGTGAAGCTAACCCATGTCTAGAAAAAAGCGTCTGAAGCGAAACTTTGAGGGAAGCTGTTGCATTCCAGGCCTTGGCCTGTTGTCTCTCAAAATACTGTGCGGTAATAATAAAACGTCATCTGGAGTTGTCTATCGGTTTTCCACAATTCTTTTTCCATTCCTCATGGAAAAATTCCCGCAATCTACCAACCCAAGGGGTTTTCGAAACCTAAAGGAAGTGTTGTGTAGTCTTTTGCCAAGGCTTCTGAGCCCATTCGGGTCAATCCGAGGCTAAACGTGTATCGCGGAGACGCAATTTGAGATCTCAAATTCGGTGGGAAGTGATTTCGGTTGCTAGCCATTTCTCATCGAGATTTCAGCCTGGGTGGGTGTTATCCCGAGGCTCAAGAATGCTGTGATAAAGTTCACAGTCTGACGATCAAAGCTTGATGCAGACGTTTGAATTCACCTTACAGCCATTCGTTCCTAGGAATCGCGTAGGTTCTTTGTAATTTCAAGAAGAGGAGATGATGGAGAACTTCGCCCGCTCCGATTCTCAATCAAAACAACAGCCTCGCTCTTTGACTCGCCGTGGATGCCTCAAGCTTCTATTGGGAGTTGGGGCGGTTTCGTTTGCCAGTCACGCCAAAGCCAGCGATCCCTACGGTCGAGTTGTGGGACGTCGAGAGACTGGTCCTTCAATCTTCAAGGCTCGAGCTTCGCAGGACTACGCGCAGAGTCTTGCTGCATTTGGTGGTCGACTAACGTCTCCCGCAAGTCAACTATTGTCGCCATGCAATCGCCAAGTACCGTGGCAGTTTGACGTGATCGTGGTGGGATCGGGCTATGGTGCTTCAACCCTAGCAGCAAGGTTGTCAGCGCGACGAAGACCGGAAACACGAATTGCTATTTTGGAACGAGGTCGAGAATGGGTTCCGGGCACGTTTCCAGATCGTTTGTCGGGAGCAATGGATGAAGCTCGGTTGACATTGCTTGGACCCAAGAAGGGCCAAGTCAATAAAGCGACCGGATTGTTCAACGTCGAGCAGTTTAAAGAGCTTACAGTACTTTCCGGTAGCGGCCTGGGCGGCAGTTCGTTGATCAATGCGAATGTTGCCATCCGTGCTGATCGCGAAGTCTTTGAGAGTTCTTCGTGGCCTCATCAATTGCGAAATCGCGAAGTCCTCGATCCGTACTATGCGTTAGCGGAATTGGAACTTGGCGCGACCCGTGAACCGCTTGATATGTCTAACAAGATGATTGCTCAACGACTTGCTTCGCAATCACTTCACACTTGTGGAGCACGATGGGAACCCGCCAAATTGACTGTGCTTCGTACTGGATGTAGTCCAGCGCAATCTTTGCCAGTCTTAAACAAACAAGGCATGGTACAGCGTGGATGTATCGACTGCGGCGATTGCCTTACGGGATGCAACGTAGGAGCCAAAGGGTCGCTGGCGATGAACTACCTGCCATTGGCAAGGCGCGCTGGTACTGAGATGTACACTGGGGTCGAGGTGAAGTTCATTCGACGCGTGAATCAATGGTACGAAATTCACTTTGACCATCATTGTCAAATGCCTGACGGATCCATTCAGACTACGCAATCCTGCACAACCGCGAAAATGGTGCTGCTTGGAGCAGGGAGCTTGGGCAGTACGGGCATTCTCTTGCGTTCCCAGTACCATGGCATGGCCTTTTCGCCTCGACTTGGGCTGAGCTGGACGGGCAATGGTGACGCTCTAGGGTTCATTCGCAAGACGGCTAACGCGACGGGAGTTGGTGGCTATAGCGCTTACCCAGCCGAACGCTATCCGGTTGGTCCCACAATCCAATCGAACTTGAACTATCCCTATCGTGATCTGTCCAAGCGAGTTCTCATTCAAGATGGTGCCGCACCGCGCGCCTATGCGACGGCAATCGGTCTGATCATGCGGAATCTGAAGTTGGATCATACGCAGATTCTTTTGGGGATGGGGCATGACGGAGCCGAAGGTCGCGTCACACTGAATGAATCGGGCGATCCGCAAGTGTCGTGGCCTGGCTTGCTGGACAGTCCCTATCGCCAATTGATTCGCAACGAGTTCAAGAAGGTTGCCGAGGCGATGGGTGGAGAGTATGAGTATTTGAGAGTCTTTGGTGATCGTATGATTTCCGTGCATCCTTTAGGTGGATGTGGAATGGCCGATGATTGCTCACGCGGAGTAGTGAACCATGCCGGACAAGTCTTCGATAGTCGAACCGGATCGACTCATCCAGGCCTGTACGTTGTAGACGGCGCAGCCTTGCCAACGTCGATCGCTTGTAATCCGTTTTTGACGATCACCGCTTTGGCGGAGAGGTTTAGCGATCAGATCGTCAACGATCCTCAAATGTCCGATCTATTTCTTCCGGAACGATCAGCAGCTTGATGCGGTCGACTGTTGCTTGAACCAATCTTGCAGGCTCTTCGATGGGAGCGCCAACTTCATGATGGGAGCGAACTCTTCGAAGCTGGCATCGCTTTCGGCCAGCAAAGCTTGAATCTGCTCGTGGGTACTCGGTGCAATCTGTTGAAGGCCGTTACAAAATTCATTCCAGTCGCTCCAATGATCGTCCTGGCAACTTGGCAACAGTGCGGCAAGAGCCACGCAGGCTGCGTCTACGATCGGCGGAGACACGGAAAGAAGTTCGTTCAAATTTGGGTGTCGTTCGATCAGTACCGCGAATTCTTCTGGCAGTCGCCAATTGCGAACGAGTGCTGCAGCGGCTTGAGCATGATCCCAACCGAAGAGGCCTTGTTCTAATTGAGACAGTCGCAATTTCTCAACATCGCGGCGTTCTAGCAACGACTCGTATTGCTTCGGAAGTTCTTTCAGAAGCAATGGGATGGCCATGTCTTGAAGTAAGGCGGCCGCGAAGAGATCTTCTGCGTTAAGAAGCTTGATCTTACGCCCCAGCAATCGCGCAAACACCGCGCGGCGGAGCGAATCTTGCCAGAGCTTCTTCAGATCGAATGGACCAAACTTAGGATCGGGTACAAGGCTGAAAACTGCACTCCAAAGTGCAAAATTCTTGATCGTTCGAACTCCAACTAACGCAAGCGCCTGCTTGATGGAGGCGATCTCGCGCGAGAATCCGAAGTAGCTGGAGTTGACGAAGCGTAGGATTTGACCCATCAAACCTGGGTCGGCTTCGATTGGCTTAGCGTATTCCGCAGGACCGTTGCTGGCATCTTGAGAGAGTTCGAGCAGGCGGATAGCGGTTTGTGGAAGAGCTGGCAGTTGGGCTGAAGCCAACACTTGCTCTAGAGAAATTTGTTGGGCTTGTTCAGGCATAGCACAGGAGCTTCCGGTCGGAGAAGCCTCGTTTGGGACAGAGGCACTTTGGCACTATCAGAAAGCTAGTACAGAACTTGCCTGGGGGCAAATATCGCGAGCGTAAAAGCCGCTGCTCTTTGGCTTAGCGGCTGAAGATGAGCGATTGATCGATGCAATCCCTACAATCCGCACTGATCGCTAAATGGAATCTTCCAGGTCCTCGACCTTGTCTTCGTCTGCATCGCTGGCGGCGAATGAGAAGCTTAAGTGTTCGCCGATCAGGTCGGCTAATCCACCAACTTGTTGGAAGAGGAAGAAGACCAGTAGCGGAAAGCTCGCTCCCGCGATCGCCGCTAGTATTGATGACTTACCAGCGCCCAACAACATGAACCAAGCAACCATCGTTAGCGAAAAGAAGATGGCGGTCTTAAAGTAGTACGCGGCCCACGCTTCAGAAACCTCTTTCATGGATCGAGCTACATCTTTGGTGATCAATCCAAACAAGTTTCCGCTATCGAGGATTGAAAGCAGAAAGATCGGGAACAGCAACAAGACGCTAAACAGAACGCAAGCCAGGATAATTCGTCCGCTGCCAGCGCTGTCTCCACCCAAGGTCCAGCCCACAAGAAAGCCTGGTATTGCTGACATGCCAATCGAAATAGCGACACACATCAGATCGCCGATGTTTTCAAACATGTTAAACCCAGGCCAGTCAACGACCTTGACTTGATGGTTGGCAACCGCCTCTAGTTGTGCGAGTGCAGCACTGATCATTGGGAGACCGAACAGTAGACCTAGTAATGGTCCGGAGATGATGCAGAACAGCGCAGCTCCACGACCAAATTCGGCGTTGTCTACATTGCTGATGCCATATTGAATCAGTGCAAAAACTAGTGCAAAGACTAAGCTGTATCCGAAAATAAATCCTAGTGCGACTGGGTCTTTTAAGAATCCAAAGGTTCGCTGGAGGAAGTTGTTCGTATCAAAGTCGGCGACACCATAACGATCTTCATCGCTGGTTTCTTTTTCGATGTCATGCTCGGCTCGCTCTAGCAAATCGTTGGTTAACTGTTTGCGTTGCTTATCGACTACTTTCGTGTCTTGATCTGAAGAGAGGGGCGAATTGGTATTGAATTGATCGTGTCGTTTAGCAACTTTGCTCGGTTTCCAATTGGCGGGTGGACCAGGGACAGGGTACTTCGAAAAGCAGTCCGAGCATTGAGTCTGTGTGCCTTTGGCTTCGATGGACACGTATTGCGCGGTGCCGCAAATTGGACACGCGACGCGATACCGGTCCTCGACGACGTCATCGAAAAAGGCCAGAGAGTTCGTGTTCTTCGTGGGTGGTTCCAATTCAGGCACCAAGGCATCCAGGTCGCCAAAGTCGTCTTTGGGAGGCTCTATCGTTGGCCCAGCGCTTGGTGGTCTTGAATTGGGTGGTCTTGAGCTGGGCGGCCTTGAGTTGGTTGGATTCGAACTGGGCGACTTAGTGTTGGTAGGTTTGCTCGTCGTGTTGTTAGCTGGCTTGGCGTTGTTTACGGCTGCGGGCGAACTAGGCTCGGGGGCCAGCTTGGGAAGCAATTCGTCGTCAAGCATGGAAGCAAGATTGTTGCGAGCTTGACTGTTCGTTGGCGCAATCTCTGGAAGAAGGCTGTAGTCGTCATACGCGGGTGGCTTAGCGACCGTATCGATGGACTGTCGCGACAATGGTGCGACTTCCTCGGACTTGGGATTGCGTTCCTGGCGCCTGCGTTCCTCGGCGGCTAACTGCAATCGCCGCTTGTTTTCCTTCTCGCTACGAATCTCTTCCGAGTCGCGATGTCGATCCGCTAGATCGGAAATAGCCATGCTCTCAAGCTGAAGATCGTCGACGTCAAATGAATTGGTGAGCGGCTTGTTCGTGCTTTCCTTTTTCGGGGCACTGGAGTCGAGTGCATCTAATGCCAGTGCCTCCAAACTGATGTTGTTAGGACTGGAGCCAATTTCTGCGGCGTCGTTGGCCTTTGAAACGTCTTCTTTAACCTGGGTTTCAGTGACTTTAGGCGATGTCACACCAGAGCTATTGTCATTGGCACCACCAGAAGAACTGGGGATGCGAAGCTCCGTAGAACAATTGGGGCACTGCAACTTCTTGCCAGCGTGCTTGGCTTTGGCCTTCAGTCGCTTAGAGCAATTGCTACAACGAAACTCAATTAGGTTTTCTGGATCGCCTGACAAGTCGGACTCTCAGTGATTGACGAGTTAAAATTTGGGTCGCTGGACGATTGGTTGCTGAGAAGGAATCAGACTAGTATCGTTGCAGAATGTGTACGTTGAAAAGCTGCGTCGAGATTTGCCAAATTAGGAAAGATCTTCGCGTCTAAAGATACTTATAATAGCGTCTGTGCCACTGGCATCCACGTTTTTCATGGTAATCGAAAGCTAGATTCATCTCATGCAAGAGTTCGAGGCTCCGCAACTTTTACTGCCAGAAGCTGGTCGGTTGGCTGGGATCGATTACGGTAACGCTCGAATTGGAATCGCCACCTGCGATCCGACGCAAACTTTCGTAACGCCTTTAGAAACTTACAACCGTCGCAATCCGAGGTTGGACAGTCAGCATTTTGAGCAGCTTTGTAAGCTCGAACAGCTCGTGGGCTGGGTCATTGGTTTACCCATCCATTGCGACGGAAACGAAAGCAAAAAGTCGTCGGAAGTCAGAGAATTTGCTGAGTGGCTGACCGACTTAACTGGCTTGCCGCACGCGTTTTACGACGAGCGATTTAGCTCGAAAGAGGCTCGCGTTCTGATGTACGATACCGGTTGGTCGCCCAAACAAAAGAAGAAAAATGTCGATCGACTAGCAGCGTATCTAATACTAAAGCACTATCTGGAAGCGAGAACAAACCGCTCGGGAACCGATAAAGTTGAGAACTTGCCTCTGGAATAACCACCCAGACGGTAGGAAATTGGGTGTTTGGGCGAGTTGCCGTGGAGGTTCAGCTCCTTTTTTCCTAAAATCAGGTGCGGATTTGGGAGCTCTTCGGAACTCCTGACCGCTTAGAAACATCCGAAAGTTGTCAGAAAGAACCGACCACCTTCTATTGGGGGTCTATGACGACGGGACTCGTTGGAGTCCCGAATGCACGCGATCTCTTGTGAAGATTCTCACATGGAATTGCTGTGCTGACCTGGGGAGATTGAATTGTGGCCTTAAGCAACAAACTAGAAGAACTGCTGAGCGGTTATCTCGATAACCAACTCAACGCAGACGAGTTGCGCGAGGTCGACAAGGCGCTTCAAGAAGACCCAGAGGCCCGCGAGTACCTGGAACATTTGACCGAGATTCGTGGAAGCCTGAAGGCAGTTGCTGCACAAACCAAGGCAGTCTTACCAGCCAGCTTTGCTCAAAACGTCATGGCTCAGATCGCCGCTGCGAAAGTTGCGGCATCTCCAGTCCAAGTCCCCAATCCAGTTAGTCCCGCAGCGCCAACCAGTGTCCGTTGGGATGGCAAGCTTGTGGCTGCGTTAGTCGGATTAGCGGCAATGTTGATGTTGGCTGTCTACGTGGCCAAGAACGATGTCGCCCAAAACAATGGAACAGCGGGCTCTGTCGAGATTGCGCAAGGAAAGAGCAACGATCCAACCCCTGAACGCATCGTGGATTCGGGTGAGGCCAACCCTCAAGAGCAACCAACCGAGACTCGCTTGGTTCGTCGGGATGATCTTCGAATTCACTACATCATGACCGTCGACGTTGAACTGTCGAAGGATACCTCGACCAAACAATCGGTTGCTCCGCTGTTTGAAAAGTTCGGTGTCGAGCTGATTAAAGGCGCCAAGCTAAATCGTGATATCGAAAAGGCTCTCAACGATATTCGCGTGACAGCAGTTCCTGAACAAGCTCCGCTTGACAGTGAGGTTTACCTGATTCGCGCCGCGTCGTCGTCTTTGGATTCGATCTTCGAAACCATGCGTGAAGACAGGAAGAATTTTCCTTTGATTCGATTTGGCATTTCGTACGAACTTCCCAATGATCCCTTGTTGGATAAATTGTCCGCAACAGATGACAGTGAAGCCAGTGAGTTAATGGGACAGCTTAAGCAGAAGAATGGTACCGTAGCTTTTGGACAAGCGATTGCCGATGCCGTTGGTACCAATGCTCAAGTAACTGCCGATTTGAATTTTGCAACACCGTTGGTTCAGTCAGCGGAACAAGAATTTCGTGCCTCGCCTTTCGAAGCGATTCCAGCTCAAGGCAAACTGGTTGGTTCATCTCGTAAGGGCACTCAGCTAGATGCAACTCTAGAAAGCAGTGCGACCAATGGAGAGATGAGCTTTCTACTTCTGTTCGTTAGACAACGCTAGTCCTGTCATTCATCAATGCAAACAGGTGGTCATCGCATTGTTCTGCCTTATCTTAGGTGCGGCGAAAGAATAATGAAGCGGACTTCGTCCACGTCTTTGTTTTCGAGCCAATCCTTACCTTTTCTCTTGTCAAGAAGAACTCCAACAACTGAACACTGAGACGAACCGTTATGCAAATTGAAGGTAAACTCTGATAGAGTTCCGTTGGACGAACCCGTACTCGATCCGTGTTGGATCCAGCCACTTTCATTAACGTGCTTGACTACTTCGGACTGAAGTTTCGAAAAGAATGCTCCTGATTTATCTGATGGGACCAGGCACGTCAGATCGACTCGCTCATTTCCGCCACTGCCAGACTGAATCCGTGCATTAGGCTCTGCTTTCATTACCAAACTCTGAACTTTTCCGAAGGAGAGATCTATTCGACGAGTCGTGAACGCATAAGAGTAAATGTACGGCATTAGCAGCGCGCAGATCGTCGTCAGCATTAGGAGTTCACGCAAGCTGAATCGCGGTATCTTCTTTCCAAGCCAGGACATTCTTTGCATCCGACACTGATCGTTAGAAATTGTGACAAATGCCACGAAGCGACCAAATGGAACAGATGTTCGAGCCGCTTGAGGTATTGACCCCCTCCCGTATTGGACAGTAATCGACTTTCGCTTGCAACGCGCTTCGAACGGGTCGCTGTCAAAATTGGCTCTGATGACTATCGTAGGGGAGGTTAAGCACGAGTAGCATCGTTCCAGGCAGAGAACAGCCACTGGTTTCAAGATTGGCTTGGCACTGTAGAATGGCGACTCCATTTGATTTAGGAAGCCAAGTTACATGCAACGCCAGTTTATTGCCAATTTACAAGCCCGCGACAATGTCGATGAAATCTATCGCGTAGCCGATAAACAGATCCGAGCCAATCGCCAAGGCAACGACTACATTCTTCTTCAGTTGATCGATCGCACCGGACAGATTAGCGGATTGCGATGGAATGCAGGTCCCGCAATCTATGAGACTTTTCAGAAAAGTGATTTTCTGCGGATCATTGGTACTACTCAGCTACACAACGGTAATCTGCAAATCATCGTGCAGGACTTCGAGCCGGTTCCGCTGGAGAAAGTCAATCTTGCCGACTTCGAAAAGACGAATCCTGACGAATTGGGCCGCTTGGTTTCCGAATTGCGTCAACGGCTAGAGAGCGTGGCCGATCCTCACCTCCTACAGTTGGTCAAGGCGTATCTATCTGACGAATCGCTGATGTCCAAACTCTGTCGCGCGCCGGCGGGGATCAAGACTCACCATGCCTACGAGGGTGGTCTTATCCGACACATTGTGGACTTGCTGAAGATTGCTGATTCAGTTGCCCCACATTACCCGCAAGTCGATCGTGATCTCTTGGTGATCGGTGTCTTTCTGCACGACATTGGCAAGCTGGAAGAGTTGAGCTTTGACGGCGAAATGACCTACACTGATCCCGGTCAATTGATCGGACATTTGGTGCAAGGCGTTGTGCAACTGGATCGCAAGATCGCCCAGTTAGAGCAATCGACAGGCCAAGCGATGCCCGAAGCTTTGGTGTGGCGACTTCAGCACATGATCGTCAGTCACCACGGTTATTTGGAGCACGGTAGTCCGAAAGTGCCCATGACACTTGAAGCTATCGTCTTAGCTTACATCGACGATATGGACGCTAAGATAAATCAAGCTAGCGAACTGATCAGCAGCGATCGCAATACCGACAGCGATTGGACCGGATTCCATCCCAACTTGGGCCGCAAACTCTACAAGCCTTCTTTGCGACCTGTTGAGGTTGTTTGAGGTCAGGCCAATCTTTGCAGCGCTTCCTGAATTCGCTTGGGTGACACGGTGACGCGTGTCCCCAATTGTTGAGCGAAAATCGAGACTTGAAGCTCTTCCAGCAACCAACGCAGTTCGTTCAAACTGCGAGCAAAAGCGGGGTCTCCGGCTCGCGTCGATTTCAGAGCTAGTTGGTAACTGTTGCGTGCAGCAACGATTGGCTCGGACAGCTTGCGATCTTTGGGGACACCGCCGCTGGTTAGCTTTTCCAGTCTCATTTTGGCTGCTTGAAGATACCGCGGATACTCCTTAAGCCACTGCCAGGGCGTCTCTTGCAGGAAACGCGGCGCGAACAGCTCAGTAAGCTGCACGCGGATCGAATCAACAATCTCGCGCCAAGGTGCAGGCGATTTTTCGAGTCTAAGCCGAATGTCTTGGTAGTTCGAAGCAAGCGGAGGCAACCAAGCGGCAACCTCCTGCGTGGCCACAGAAATCTGTACGCTTGCTCGAGCTTGTCGAGCGGTGAAGTCAAGCGAATCTTGGACGATGGGCTGATTCTCAACCAAGGCAATTCTCGCGATCAGATCTTGGATTCCCGATTGCAATTGTGCCGATGGGACAATCGAACTTAAGGCCAGAGCCGATTCGTTCCATTTCGGCAAATTCTTAGTTTGGCTGCGCAGAGTCTTGTCGTTTTTGATCACAAACAATCGCGTGATTCCGGCCAACGACAATCGCTCCGCTTCAGCTTCGGTGTCGACAAGTCTGGCTTGAACCGATTTGCCAGTATCCACCAGCGCACGGAAGGCCGCGACTTTTACTCCACCGCGTCGAATGACCAATTGTCTGGGCAAATTGTCCAATTCTTCGGGAGAGCGAATATCGCAGTCTTTCCACTGCCCAACATCTTCGCCAATAGCCGCTCTGGTCTCGTTCGATGAAAGTCCATGTTCAGCAATCAACTGTTCGACATCTCGACCTGAGGCGACTTGGTGTCCGTCTTTGTCGATCACATGCACCAAAAATCTCAAGTGATCGGGCAATCGCGTGCCGTCGATTTCTGTTGCACTGACTCGCTGGCCCGCATGTTGGCTCATGACTTCGGCCAGCGCCGTTGAGAATGGAATCGAGCGATCGGTGCTTGCAAGTTGCCCCGTTAACTTCTTCGCCACATCAGGAGCGGGAACAAAGCAGGTGCGAAGCGACTTTGGAAAAGACTTGATGATCGCCATGATCTTCTCTTCCAACAATCCAGGCACGAGCCAGCCTAACGATTGCTCGCTGACCTGTCGTAAGGCCAGTTGGGGCACGGTGATCGTGACCCCATCGTTATTACTGCCCGGTTCAAAATGGTAGGCTAAAGGAAACTCCGCCGAGCCGACCTTCAACAGGTTGGGAAACTCGTTCACAACATCCGGGTGATCATCCTCTTTGTCTAGCAAGTCGTCGGGACTTAGCCACAGCGCCTTTTCCTCTGCAGATCCTTGATGCAGCTTGACCCACGCGCGAAGTGAACTTAAGTCGACCACGTCAGCGGGTAAGCGAGTCTCGTAAAAGTTCGCTAGGTGAAATCGATCGATGATGTAGCGACGCTCGCGAGTTCGTCGTACCAGCTCTTCCATGTCGGCAATCAGCTCGACATTGTGCTTGAAGAAAGCTAAGTCACATTGCCACTCGCCCGCGACCAAACCATGCTCGATCAACATTGCGCGGGCTTGAGCTGGATCGATGGGAGCCAGCGGAACGCGTCGGCCAGCAACGATCGTTAGTCCATAAAGTGTGCTCTTGCGATAAACCAAAGCCGAGCCACTTTTCTCGCTCCAATGTGGTTGGTTGTACGAGTGTTTCAGCAGATCGCGACTGGCGTACTCAATCCACTCCGAATCCAGCTCAGCTACTGTCCGCGCAAAGCGTTGGCTTGTCTCGACAATTTCGGCAGCCATGATCCACTTGGGCGAACGGCGAAACAGTCCAGAGCCTGGCCAAAGTGTTACCGATACTCCACCGGCTGCTTTGTAATCATGCCGCTCGCCACGCTCGGCGACTCCACTCAGCAACCCAGCCAGCAAAGCTTGATGTATGGCCGCATAACCTTCAGGCCGCTCAGGGATCTTCTCAGCCGGATCTTCGTCAGCTTTGCCTTTACGAGGCGGTTTGCTACTTTCTTCCAATGGCTTTTGACGCAGTTCGGGTAAGACGATCTTTCGATGACCTGGCTTGAGTCCCGCGGACGTTAGCAACTCGCGTAACTGGCGAACGATGTCCGCCCATTCGCGAAAGCCGTGGAACGATAGAAAGCTCTGGTTGAGAGCCTTCTGTAAACGGCTGCGTCCTAAGTCCTCGCTGAGCTTCTCGTAGAAATCCCACAAGCGAATCAGGCTCAAGAAATCACTGTGCGGATCGCGAAACCGATGATGAGCCGCATCGGACTGAGATCGCAAGCCCGCTGGTCGTTGTCGAACGTCTTGCGCTTCCAAGCCTGCAGCGATGACGATCACTTCGGCCAAGCAATTTCTCTCATGAGCTTCCAGCAACATCCTGGCAATGCGGACATCGCAAGGCAGCTTGCCCAGTTGCTTACCGGTTTCTGTAAGTTGATTCCTCGAGTCGATGGCTGATAGCTCTCGCAAGGTGCGCTGGCCATCGCGAATTGCTTCTGGCGTAGGCATCTCTAAGAGAGGAAACTCTTCCAATGGTCCCAAACGCAGCATGTAGCTTTGCAACATGACGTTGGCTAAGTCGCTTCGCCGAATTTCTGGCGTCGTGAATTTCGCTCGAGTGTTAAAGTCCGCTTCCTCGTACAAGCGGATGCAGATGCCAGGACCCAATCGACCACAGCGACCGCTGCGTTGATTAGCCGAGGCTTGCGAGATTGGCTCGATCGGCAATCGCTGGACTTTGCTGCGAGTAGCATAGCGGCTCAGTCGCACCAATCCCGTATCGATCACATAGTGAATGCCGGGCACAGTCAACGACGACTCGGCAACATTGGTTGACAGAATGATTCGTCGCGAAGCATGAGCTGCGAAAATTCTGTTCTGTTCATCTTGGCTAAGCCGCGCGTAGAGCGGCAAAATTTCGACGTTGGCAGACCTGTTCTGCGATGCAAAATGGCCTTTGAGATACTTGCTGTTAGCGCGAATGTCTCGTTCGGTCGGCAAAAATACAAGGATGTCTCCGCGACCTTCGGCAATCAGTTCATCTGCGGCATGTGCAATCGCTCGTTGGTAAACCTCTTCGTCCAGATCCTCATCGCCGGCCAGATCCACGGGCGGTCGATAACGCATCTCGACTGGATAAGTCCGACCAGAGACTTCGACGATAGGCGCTGGGCCCATCGAATCCGCAAAGTGGTTTGCAAAGCTCTGCGGGTCGATTGTGGCCGACGTGATGATGACCTTCAGATCTCGTCGCTTAGCCTGTATTCGTCGCAAGTATCCCAACAGAAAGTCGATGTTCAATGATCGTTCATGCGCTTCGTCAATGATGATGACATCGTACTGTTCTAAGTATCGATCGCTTTGCGTCTCAGCCAGCAGCACGCCATCGGTCATCAGCTTGACCAGCGAATTGGAACTGGTCGCATCCGCGAAGCGAATCTTGAAGCCGACTAAGCCTCCAACGTTCGATCCCAACTCACTGGCAACGCGCGAAGCCACAGCTCTCGCGGCCAATCGCCGAGGTTGCGTGTGCCCGATCATGCCAGATCTTCCGAGTCCGGCTTCAAGGCAAATCTTAGGAAGTTGCGTACTCTTACCCGAACCCGTTTCGCCGCACACGACGATCGTTTGGCGAGTCTGCAACAGCTCGATCAGTTCGGCTCGATGCGATGTGATCGGCAATTGATCGTCGTATTCAAGCTTAGGAATACTGGCTTGGCGTTGTTGAAAACGCAACGAAGATTGCTGAGCAAACTGTATCCAGGCTTGATAGGCTTTGCATTCAGGATCTACCAACCATCGCGGACCGACTCGCTGCCATAGTTGAAGCAAGCGGAATCGATCCGATTGCATGGTCTGATTGATGATCTCAGGCGGACTGAGGCGCGGACTGGGGGCTGACACGGATTCGATCTACTCAAAAGTGGTTAGCACGCGGTCCATGATTTCAATGGCCGCATCGATGTGCTCGAAATGTGTAATGCCCGGCGGAGGAAGAAAGCGAATTCTCGCTGGCTTGTTACCGGCGACGAAGCTCATCAGTCCCGCATCGTACAAAGCGTGAACCATGCGTCCCGCGGTCTCAGGTGAGCCATCGCCGGGAGTGAAGGCAATCATCATTCCTAGGCCCCATGGTCCACTGATCTTGCCAGGATGTTTAGCGGCCAGTTGCTCGAGTCGCTCTCGAAAATAATTATGTCGCTTTTCATTTTCTCCTTCAGGACCATACCATTGTCCATCATCCATTTTCTGCAGGATGACGTGAGCGGCTGCGATGGCGCTGGTGGCGGCGGTGAAGGTCTGACTGAGCAGCGGGCCCTTGGGCTTAAGTGCTTCGCCGTACAAGGTCGCACACAACTGGCTAATCTTGCCGATCGAAACGATATCTGCGTATTTGGAAAGGCCGAAGTGCTGGAATGCAAACGGACGACTCAACCGACCAAACGTTTGAACCTCGTCAAATATGATCAGCAAGTTGTCTTGCTTTGCGCGTTCGATGATCTTCGAAAAATACTCTGTCGATCCAGGGTAGTAACCGCCTTCGCCAGCTACCAACTCTAGCCACAATGTCGCGTACTTGCCGGGGTAGCGTTTTAGGTGCATATCTAGCGCGGCTAAAGATCGCTGTAATGCCTCTTCAGGGTTTGCTGGATCTGGGCCGGGTATGTAGTCAACAGCTAAGGCGGTTGGCAACCCGATTCGATACTGTGGCCGATCGGTTAACTGAGCCATAGCGATCGATCGACCTGCAAAGCAGTTCTCTAAACAGATCACGCGATCTGCGGGAGCTCGATTATGGAAGGCGATCTTCAGGGCGTTTTCGTTAGCCATCGCGCCGCTGGTTGTCAGTAAGCAGTGTGACAGTGGGCTTTCGCTATCTTGCTTGGCTAACTTCAACAGCAGTTCGCTAACCTTCAGCGAATCTACATGCTGTTGCAAATTGCCCTGCATGATGGTGCTTTGCAGGGCGGCGTGAATGCTCGATGTCAGCATCTCTGGATGGTTGTGACCCAGACCATAAACACCGATGCCAACGATGAAGTCCAGTTTCACGCTACCATCGGCCAATTCAACCCAAGGGCCATTTCCGACTCCGCTACTGAGGTAACGAAAGTACGTCGCAGCACCACGAGCGGCGAACATGCGTTCAACCAACTGGTGGTAGCTCTCTTGCAGTTCCTGCCTTGGGCCACGAACTTCGGTCAACTGAGCTTTTGCATCTGCCAAGGCAGCTTGCAACAATTGCTCGGCCTGTTGAACTCGAGGATCATTCATCAACTGGTCGGCAACCAGCTTTCCAGAAGGGTTGGTGGAGGTCATTCGTAACTTTCTGGCAATCTCGAAATACTTAACTTTGGGAACTTTGGGTTTAGCGGTGATGGATGACCAAGTTTACGGCAATTCCAAAAGAAATGTAGCCGTCCCAGACCACTCACACCGCTTCGGTTTGCGGTTTAGTGCATAAACGACTTTCAGCGATTGGCAGTTGGAGCCAAATCGGCAGGGCGGCGGAAGATAATGATGTCGTACTTTTGCTGATGTACCTGAAAGCCCAATCTGCGGGCCTCGGCTTCGACAGTCTGAGTTTGCGCGATCGATTGTTGAAACTGCTCAATCTGGTCAAGTACAATCCACTGGTACGCCCGAAGAGGCTCCTCCTTGCGATCGGCCAGTTGCGCGAGTTTCGGTCGTCGCTCTAAGTACTGACCGACCGTCTCCACGTCGCGATTGCCTACCAAATGAGCGGCGATGCGAGTCGTGGCTAGTACTTCGCCTCCATCATTGCGGATTTCTTTCAATTGCCCGTGCAACCATTGGCCAGCTTCGCTTGCCGCTTCGCGTTGGCTCCACGGCGTACGGTTGAATTCCACAATTGGGCCAGAGAAGTCGGCCTGCTTATCGTGGTAGGTTCTTCCTTTGACATCGATCAGCGAATCCAAAGAGTAGGGCAGGGCCCCGACAAACAGGCTTAGCAAAGCGCCGCACGACAAAGCACCCATTGCCGGAGCAAAGAATAAGTCTCGGCCCATTTCTTCAGTTTGCAGTGCGTCACTTTGAAGTGTATGGTTTCGGATGATATCGTTTTGCATTGTTTCGAGTGGGTCAGCGATTACTTTAGCGGCGTTATAACTTTCAGCGTGTTGCTTCGAGCCAGTAAGTGCGGCCAGCCACAGGACGGGCAGTACGGCGCTCGTGTATTGAAAGGCGATGCTTGCAGCCGGCGCGTGATCCCAAATAACAAGCACGAACAGCGGAACGGTGGCAGCGATGGCAATCCTCCAACCACGACACACGGCAAACAAATTCATGGGTAGAAGTAAGCTCAACAGAAAAGCCGCTTTTCTTGGCCGAAAGATCTGTCCCCAAAACTCGCTGGGCCGTAGCACAGGGGACAACGCAATCTCAAAAAGGTTCGCGCCAAGTTTATGGAATCGCCCCGTCTGAAACTCAGCTAGGCCACTAAAGCGAAACACCGCCACAAAGACAAGCACCAACATTATCGCTAAGGCTATCGCCTTGCGTTTGTTGATCATAGGGAATGAATCATTGGTTAGTACCAGCGCAAATGCTAAGCACGCTAATACAGCGATGACACCTTCCTCCATCGACATTGCAAAAACGGCCAAGCTCGCAGCAAGCCAATAGCGTCTGGCAAAAATCGCCCAAAAGCAAAAGAGCATCGGTCCAATAGCTAACGAGATCGGATGCCAGCCGTAGGTGTATGCCAGATTGAACTGCCCAACCACTGGTTGCACTAACCAAGCCATAGACCAAAGTACTCGCGAAGTCGGCGATGCTCCAAAGTGCTTCGTCAACAAGTAGATTGCCCACGCTGGGCTGGTGAGCGCGATCGCTTGAACAGCGAAGATCAGGTGCACCGATGGCCATAACTTCCAAATCGGTACAAGAACTAACAAGCCTGGATTGAAGTGATCCCAAAAAGCTGGAAGGACTGGAGACTCGCGCAGGAGGCCTCGACCAGCAGCCGTGTTGGCGATTCGCTGAGTGAAGTGTCCGAAGTCATTAAAGCCCAGCATAAAATCGTTATAAAGTCTTGCACTTTCGGAGTACCACAGAGCACTTACTAAAAGCACTAAGCAAGAGACGATTGCCAAACCAAGCCGTGAAGATAGGCCTTGCGGAATGTCAACTCTTCCCGCAAGTTTGAAGCAACTCCATCCACTGAAGAGTACAAACCAGAGCACTTCAAAGTAGGACGCTGGTAATGTTGGCTTAAAGCCGCGAGCGATGATGAGACCAAGTGGCAACGCGCTGGCGAGAGCGAATAAGGTCGCTGGATTGGTCAATGCACTTATCGTGCGTGTTTCCGTCTCGATCGTCCGCGGGTTTGCGCGGAACACAAGCACCATCCAACAGCCGGCAAAGCAAAGCGAGAAGAGACAAGAGGAGGCGTTAGCTGTTAAGGGCTCGTAGTAGCTTGGTACCATCGCTACAACAGAATAGGTGTGTACGAAGTGTCCACGGCTTGACAGCGAAAGACACACAAAGATCCAAACCGCAGCGAGCGCAGCATGTGCCGCTAGACTTAACGAACTCAAAAAGTTCGTTCTAGTCGCTGGTGAGGATTTTCGTGAATGGTTACTGCGCGAGGTCAATTTGAAGCTTTTCAGTACTATGTTGACGGTTTGGCAAGTGATAGAATGCCCGAACTATAGTCAAAACTCAAGCGATCTTGGCTCAAAGGTCTCATCGGTAGGGATAAACCATCGTGAAAGCTGCATTCATTCGTGAAACCGGGGCGCCGGACAAAATTCAGTATGGCGATTTGCCTGATCCATCGGCTGGCCCTGGTCAAGTTGTAGTCAAAGTTGGTGCGGTGTCGGTGAATCCCATTGATACTTACATTCGCAACGGAGCCAACTATTGGCCATTGCCCGAACCGTACATCGTTGGCGCAGATTTTGCCGGAACAGTCGTAGCCGTTGGAGCGGGGGTAAGTGAACTTCGCGAAGGGGATCGAGTTTGGGGAAGCAATCAAGGCTTGATGGGGCGCCAGGGATGCTTTGCTGAACTGATTGCGGTGGATGCTCAATGGATCTACCCAACGCCGACCGATGTGAGCGACGAAGAAGCAGCGGCTAGCGCATTGGTAGGTATTACGGCTCATCTAGGTCTTGTGCATCACGCAAGACTGACCGTTGGCGAGACGATCTTTGTTCGCGGCGGTGTCGGTGGAGTGGGGTCGATGGTAGTTCAAATGGCCAAAGCCATGGGTGCTAAAGTCATCGCGACAGCCGGTGGATCGGAAAAGGCTGATCTATGTCGCCGCTTAGGTGCTGATCATGTGATCGACTACCGCAACGAGAATATTGCGGAGAAGATTGCCCAGTACAGCCCAGGCGGTGTCAACGTATTTTGGGAAACTCTTCGCGATCCCGATTTTGATTTAGCGGTGAGCTGCATGTGTGAAAACGCACGAATGGTCCTGATGGCTGGTAGAACCGCGCGTCCCGAGTTTCCGGTTGGACCTTTTTATGTCAAAGGTTGTTCTCTCCACGGATTCGCCATGTTCAAGGCGTCTCCTGAAGTTCAGCGTGGTTGTGCACAAGATATCAACCATTGGCTTTCAAGCGCGCGAGTCAAGCCGCTGGTGGATCGCGTTATGCCACTTAGCCAAGCCGCGGAAGCTCATCGACTTCAAGAGGCTCATACGGTGGCCAAAGAAAGTCAGCTCAAAGGCAAGCTGGTGTTGAAGCCAAACTTGTAGTCCATCGTGAAGTCGTAGTGGACTCCGCCGATCACTCGGAACGCTCGAACGCTTTAACTCAACACGAATTGGAACGCCCATGGAAAATGTAAACGAGCCGAAAGGCGAATCGAGCGTACTTATACGCGGTGCAGTTGGTGCTGTAATCGGTGCTGCCCTAGGCTATGCCGTTTTTTGGGGCTTGGTGAAAGTCGGTATCGCGGCCATCATTGCGCCAGGGGCACTCACTGGTGCCATTGCCAGCCGAATGTCGGGAAGGCAATCCGTTGAAGTGGGTGTTATCGCTGCGGTTGTCGGCGCCGTTGCGACAATCCTCAGCGAGTGGAGCCTCTTTCCGTTTATCAAAGATGGCAGCTTGACCTACTTTATTGCCCATCTTCATCAGCTAAAACCCGCGACGATGCTCTTGGGAGCCGCTGGTATCTTCTGCGCATTTTTTTACGGTCGCGGAAGATAGCTGAAATTCAAACACCAAGAGAAATCAGTGGGCACTTTGAATTGAATGGGTGTGCCCAGATACAAATCGATGATGTTAACGAATGCTAAAAGATAAGACCATGATTGTTGATCAAGAAACCAATGCGACCGCCAGCTCCGATGCGCTTGTAGTTCTCGCTTACGATTCTACGCCTCCCTCCGGACCAGCTCTGAATCTATCCAGCCAAACAACACAATACTTGCTGGACCTGCAGACCCGCGGTGAACTGTCCTTGAAGACGGGCAAGGTCACTACACTTTATTCGGTCCCTGGCGTGACGAGCCCAATTCTAGTCGTTGTTGGCGGCGGAAAGCCAGAGAAGTTCGGTTGCTCAGAAGCGTATCGTTGTGCCGCGGCGGCATCGAAGTCGCTCGCCGCCAAGAAACGTAATCGCGTCCAGTTTCAATTCGGCGATTTGCAGTCAGATGTATCGCGAGCTGCCATTGCAGGTTCGATGAACGGTTGCCATGGTCAGGATATTTTAAAGGCTGATCGATCAATCAATCCAATCGAGCGAATCAGTTGGCTTTCAGTCAACGAGAATGATCTGCGTTGGGCGACGGAAGTTGGACAGTCGATGTTGTTGGCTCGTGAGCTGGTGAATCTTCCTGCGAACTTGCTCTATCCCGAGTCCTTTGCTGCTCGTGCGGCTGTGGTTGCCAAAGACTGTGGACTTGAACTGGAGGTCTGGGATGAGATGCGTCTGCGCAAGGAGCGATGTGGATCGTTGCTTGGTGTAGCTCAAGGGTCCTCCAAGCCGCCGCGTCTTTTGATCTTGCGTTACCCAGGGAAGAAGAAGTGCCCACCATTGGCACTGGTCGGCAAAGGTGTGACCTTTGACAGTGGCGGACTATCGTTGAAGCCATCGGACAGCATGTTGACCATGAAGTGCGATATGGCAGGTGCTGCGACCGTGTTAGCAACGATGCAAGCGATTGCCAAGCTGCAAGTCGATTCGCCAGTGGTTGGCCTAGTGGGATTGGTGGAGAACATGGTCAGCGGCAATAGTTTCCGTCTAGGTGATGTGTTAACTGCTCGCAACGGCAAGACAATCGAGATTCACAACACCGATGCTGAAGGTCGACTGGTGCTCGCTGACGTGCTGGATGTGGCCTTGCAAGAGAATCCCTCCGGAATCATCGACTTGGCGACGCTAACCGGGGCCTGTGTCGTTGCTCTGGGAACCGATATCTCGGGCTTGATGACCAATAACGCTCAACTGCAATCGCAACTTCAGCAAGCTGCGCAGCAAGCGGGCGAAGAGGTTTGGCCTTTGCCGATGAGCGAACATTTTGGCGAGCAAGTCAAAGGCAAGATAGCCGACTTGAAGAACATGGGCGATGGTCGTTGGGGCGGCGCGATCACTGCAGCCAAGTTCCTGGAAGAGTTTGTTGGCGAGCGACCCTGGGTCCACATCGATATTGCTGGTCCGGCCTTTTACGACTCTCCCAAGCCGTTTCAGGACGCTGGCGGAACGGGTTGTATGATTCGATCTTTAGTGACATTGGTTGAGAAACTTTAGCGGGACGCCCGCGCACCGAAAACAGCCCGCGCACCAGAAAACGCGCACCGAAATTTCGTATGGCACAGTTAATCGCAAGTTCAGTTTCCTTCGCGTACTCCGCCGAGCGTTTAGCTTTGGACTCGGTATCGCTGGAGGTCCGCAAAGGCGAATTGCTAGTCCTGGTGGGAGCCAATGGAGCTGGTAAGAGTACGCTTCTGCGCGCCCTGTCTGGGCAATTGAACTTGAGTCAAGGCGAGGTGCTGCTCGAAGGTCGTTCGCTCAAGGTGTGGTCGCGTCGAGAAGCGGCGAAGATGATCGCTTTGATGCCGCAATTCGAAACGACCGATAGCGAACTTTCCGTGCGCGACATCGTGCGACTGGGACGAGCTCCCCATCGCGGATGGTTGTTGCCACTGTCAGAAGAAGATGAAGCCGCAATTGATCATGCTCTGGATGCAATGTGTCTGGAAGAGCTCAGCGATCGACCAGCTAGTTCACTTTCGGGTGGACAATGGCGAAGAATGATCTTGGCTCGCGCAATCGCTCAACAAGCTTCTGTGTTACTACTCGATGAACCGACCAGTGGGTTAGACCTCAAGCATCAAATTGAATCGCTTCAGTTGCTGCAACGAATCACGCGACAACAGCAAGCGACTGTGGTTGTTTCGCTGCATGACTTGAACTTGGCGAGTCTGTTCGCTGATCGCATTGCCATAATCGCTTCAGGTCGCATTACGGCGATCGGAACGTCGAACGAAGTACTAACGGTTGAAAACCTCAAACAAGCCTTTGGTATCTCGGCGACGTTGATCAAGCATCCGACGAGCGATCTGCCGATGGTTCTACCGTCGAATTAGCGGCCGTTCCAACATTGCCTGCGATTGCGCCTGGTTTAGACAGACCAATTGCCTGATCGGTAAGAAAATCGATGCGACCCGAGTTCACATCGTAGACCGCTCCAACAACGGCAACGCGTCTTTGCTCGACCAATTTGCGAATCGTTTCGCTTGATTGCACAATGCCTTGGACCGTTCGAAACACGTTTTGCCGCGCAACATTCTCGATGAAGTCGTTACGGGCTTCCTGGTTTTCTACGGGAATAGCTTTTAGCACGGGCAAATTGATCGAGGGATGAATCTCCTCCAGAATAGAGTCCAAATGTTGGCAACCAGTCGCAACAGCGCCAGTCGTACCGGCCTCGGCCAGTTTCACAGCGGCATGAACCGCGCCGCATTTGGAGTGTCCCAAGACAAGAATCAGCTTGGAACCAACCACAGCCGTAGCGTACTCTAGACTCCCAAGAATTTTTGGGCTGATAATGTTGCCAGCAACGCGAGCCGAAAAGGCATCGCCCACGCCCAAGTCAAGGATCGTCTCCACCGGTGCACGCGAGTCGATACAACTGAGAATTGCCGCGAAAGGGAATTGACCTCCCGAGGTTGCTTGAACCTGTCGACCAAGGTCTCTAGAAAGCCGCCGATTGGAACAGAAACGTTCATTGCCATCTTGAAGGATCTTAAGCGCCTCTTCTGGTGTCATCGTCTCCTGTAATTGTCGACTGGTGTAGTCGACAAACTGAATCACATTTTCAATGGCGTATTTGCGACGAAAGCCGCTCAAGCTGACCTTAACTTTGTGAGCCTGTGACCGACTGGCAAAGTTGCGGATCATCGACAAGATGTCGGGATCGATATAGTCTGAGTTGCTCGCATCGATAAGGATGTGTGTACCTGGTGGCGCATCGCGAAGCGCCTTTTCAATGACGGGACGATTCAAAAAGCTGACTTGTTCAGCCAATTCAATATGGAGTATCTCGCCGCCAACATGCTTTTCAACGACCTTTCGCAGCGGACGCCGCAGGTTGCTATTCAAAATGAACCCGACTGCAAAGCACAAACCGACCACCACTCCAATCAGTAGATCGGTAAGCAAGATGGCCAAAAGTGTCACGAGGAAGGGAATCCACTGATATCTGCCATCATTCCAGACTCGAATGAAAACTGAGGGACGAGCTAGCCAATAGCCAGTGACGATCAGTACCGCTGCCAATACAGACAGCGGGATTCGATTGAACACAAATGGAATAACGGTCACTGCTACCAGCAAAATTAGGCCGTGAAGAACAGCGCATAGCTTGGTTCGCGATCCGGCTTGAAGGCAAACGGCGCTGCGTTCAATAGCAGCGCTCATTGGAATTGCTCCCAGCAATCCGCACAGCGTGTTGCCTAGCCCCAGAGCAATTAACTCGCGATTGGCGGGGCTAGGACGGTCGGATTGATCCAATCGGTCTGTTGCAGAGAGATTCAGCATCGATTCAAGCGACGAAACAATGGCGATTGTTCCGGCAGCGAAGTAGATCGATAGGTTGCCCAGTTGTGAGAAGTCGGGGAAGCGAAACAAAGATCGTAGACCTTCTGCGTTTACTAGATCAGGCAATTCAATAAGGTGTTTTCCATCGATCAACCAGGGCTCCCCAAAGCGGTTGATTAGTAGACTCGTGAGCGTGCCTGTTACGATGGCGATCAGCATGACTGGTAGGTTCGATCTTTTTGCTTTTAGCCCGTGGTCTAGCCCCGCGATCACAGCCAGTGTTACCAGTCCCGCAATCATTGCACCCCAATGCACATCGCCTTCGATCAATGACATCAGTTCTGAAAACGTAGTTCGACGGTCCGGTTGCAAGAAGGCCATATCGCCTTCGATGTCAGTATCGTGGCCCAGTAGGTGAGGTATCTGCTTGAGAATAAGAATCACGCCAATGGCTGATAGGAGAGCTTCCAGGACGCTCGAAGGAAAGAAGCTGGATATCCAGCCCAAGCGAGCAATACCAAAGACGATCTGCAACAAACCGGCAACGACTACGGACAGCAGGAATGTTTCAAAGGAAGCCGCCGAGCTGATTAGCGCAGCTACGGTTAATGTGAGACCAGCCGATGGCCCTGTGATACTTGTTGGAGACCCGCTGATCAGTCCAACTACCAAGCCGCCAATAATTCCCGAGAGTATTCCGGCGATGGGCGGCGCGCCCGAGATTGCCGCAATTCCCAAGCCCATCGGAATCGCGATGCAAGCTACAACAATCGAAGCAGCAAACTCAGAAAGTATACCTGTTGAAAGTGGTAGATCAGGATGCGCTCTAAATGTCGAGCGATGATTGGGCTCGTTGCTTCCCAATAAGTCATTGGCCGATTGAGATTCGCTGTTTGAGTTCAATTGTGTATCCCTCGTCCAAGGTTCCTAAAGACAACCGCGATTTTCGATGCAACGCCTATACCGACAGAAGTCGCAGCGCGACCTACTATCGAGCGTTCAACACCGGATAGGGCGTAGGAATGAAGAATCGTTGTCGTGGTGGTTCGCAGAACTAAGATGAAGTCGATTCCACTGATTCAAGCCAGATTTCAAACAGCCCACGGGCAAACGTGAACGGGTTGGTTGAAGCGATCGCTGTCGACGGATCGCCCAAAGGTCAGCATCGCTGTCGATGCGTTCTTCGGATTCGCTTCGATTCTCTGGTTCCTGATTTTCGGACTCGTTGCATCCATCATTGGCTGTTGTTACGCCAGCGATATCAAATGCAATAAGCTGAATCGGAACCACCTGTGGGCAAAGAAAAATTGCCAGCAGCAAGCCGTGTTGGCTGAATCGATTCATTAACAATACCAGGAGGCGCGGTAGCACGTAACAGTCCAGGCAATCGAAGAAATTGAAGAACGCGGCGACTAACTGCCAAGGTCGTGCGCATCGCCGGAAACACTGTCAGAGTAGGTCAAGAGAACTAGATAGTCAATGGTAATGCAACGTCCAAAGCTTTTGCCCAGTCGCTTCCTAGCGGAAACCTGTGAGTTAAAGGAGGCACGGTATTTCTCGAAATTGACAATCAGGAACGCTCGCTGGCTGTTTCTTCCAAGAACTCAACAGCTCCAGATTTGACGTCAAACATAGCTCCCACTATGGCCAGCGATCCCAATTCAACTTGGCGACGGAGCTCATTACTCTTTTGGCAAATTTGTCGGACGCAATTGACTACGTTGCGGCGCGAAACTGCATCCACCATTTGCAGTTTTTGTTCGTCAGAAAGAGCACCGAATTTGGCGATTTCTTCGGCAGTGATTGACTGACGCAGACCGGCCAGGATCTCATTGAGATTCTCGCAATTTGGTAGTGGCGACATACCTTGCGAATCGTGGTTCTCGCTCTGGAAAGCATAGTGAATGAGATTGCTTCCAGTGTGTCCCAAGACTAACACCAACTTGGCTTTGCCCACCAATACGCCGAACTCCATGCTGCCGACAACGCTGTTGCTGATCAAGTTTCCAGCAGACCGAATGCTGTACGCATCGCCAAGAGCGAGGTCAAAGATCATCTCGGCTGGCGTTCTTGGATCAACTCCACTGAAAATCACCGCCATGGGTGTTTCTTTCGCAGTGTGGTCTTGATCGGCGGTGGTCAAATCACGCTCCAAGCGATGTCCAGTACGGAACCGATGGTTTCCATCTCGCAGGATCTGGAGGACGCGTTGCGGAGTCAATTGAGCTTGTAGTTCACGAGTGGTGTAATCGACAAACTGAATATCATCTGGCAGATTGTAGCTATCCTTAAAGCCTCGAAGACTAAGCTGTAAATTCAATGCAGGAGCGGTGATCTCTTTGAACTCACGAATCAAGCTTAGGATGTCGGGATCGATGTAATTGGTTCGGCGAGCATCCAGCAAAATGTGTGCCCCGCTGGGCGCTTCGCGAAGAGCGTTTTCAAGTGCGGCGCGATTGAGGAAGCTCACTTGGTTGGCCAATTCGATGTGCCGAATCTCACCGCCGATATGCTTCTCAATGACTTGTCTGATCGGCAGAGATAGGTTGCTCGCAAGAATAAAGATGATGCTGACGATCATTCCGATGGTGATCCCAATCAGCAAGTCGGTAGCAACGATGGCGGCCAGTGTGATCACAAACGGAAGGAATTGAGCTCGCCCTTCCAACCAAAGCGACTTCCAAAGTTTGGGGCTGACCAACTTGAAACCCGTCATCAGCAAGATCGCTGCTAAGCAGGACAAGGGAATCATGTTGAGCATTTTCGGCACCAGCATTACGCAGACCAGCAGAAGCACCCCGTGAATTATTGCCGACAGTTTCGTTTCTGAGCCCGCATTGACGTTTACTGATCCACGGATGACCACACTAGTGACAGGCAGGCCTCCCAGCATTCCGCAAACCAGATTGCCGACGCCCTGAGCCCAAAGTTCGCGGCTGGGCGGAGAGAGGCGTTGTTTTTTGTCTAGCTTGTCGACAGCATCTAGGTTTAGCAGAGTTTCCAGAGATGCAACGATAGCGATCGTCACTGCGGCAATATAGATCGCGGGGTTTTTCCACTGCGAAAAATCGGGCAGAGTCAGTAGACCTAAGAATCCAGAAATACTCTCCGACACGGGAACATTCACCATGAATCGCTCGCGTTGGCTCAAAGCCATCGACTCTCCCAGCGAATTGAATAATGCACCCATGATAAGTCCCATGATGACCACGATGAGTGGAGAAGGGACCAGCGATTGTTTGAGTACTTTGATCCTATCCCAAACGATCAACGTGACCAAAGAAACTAACCCGATGATCAGAGCGCCGAGATGTATTTCGCCAGTGAAGATCTTGCTGATTTGAGTGAAGATGTTGGAGTGGCCTGGTGAAGTTGATTTTGGGACCATGTCGTAACCCAACAGGTAGGGCAACTGCTTGATGATCAGGATTGTTCCGATAGCTGCAAGCAGGCCTTTAATAACGCTGGAAGGGAAGAACGCTGACAACGATCCAGCCTTAACCAAGCCAAGAATGATTTGGAGTACGCCAGCGATGGCCACCGCGAGGAGAAAGGCTTGAAACGATCCGGTGGCTGAGATCTGCGACGCAACGATGGCGGTTAGACCTGCTGCGGGGCCCGACACACTAGTATGCGACCCGCTGAGGATGCCGATGACGATGCCGCCGATGATTCCGGCAATGATGCCGGAGAAAAGTGGAGCTCCGGAAGCTAGCGCAATCCCCAAGCAAAGCGGTAAGGCGACCAAGAACACTATCGTTCCTGACATCGCATTCTTGGAGAGCGACGCAATTGGGGACAGTTTGGCAGAGTTCATCTTTGTTCCTTAATCGGTTATTCGCGATCGAGTGGCTGTATTGCTCGCGCTCGTTGTGTAGCCCAAGTTTTTAATTCAATATGTGGTTACTAGTGCTCATGCTCAGTACCATGTTTATGGCCAGCGGGTGAGCTTTCAATCGCATTAGAGTCGTCGGTGTAGCTTGGCCTGAGGCGTAGAAGCGTGTCGGCCGCGTGGTATCGAGAGTGAACCATGGGCGCGGGCCACAATCCGCCACCGAGCACAATGAAGCTAAGCACGTAGGCAGCGAATCGTTCTGGGCGGCGTGGTTTGAGCGAGATCGTGCCAACGTGCCTCACTCCGGTGAAGATCCTAAAGTAAGCGCGAAGTATCGCAATCCCACTGAGCGCTGCCGTTAGTACAACGACACCACCGACCAACGGGTAAAACTCCACGGTCCCTTCGATCAGCAGTTCCATTCCGACGAATCCTAACGTCCCAGGAAATCCAATAGAAGAAAGTCCTGTGATCAGAAACAAGGATGCAAGGAGAGGAAGGTGATCGAATAGTCCGTAGAAATTATCCATCGATAGCCGGCCGATTCGAGCTTCCACGACGCGAAGTATCAACCCGAACCCACCAAGCGACGCACCCGCCGATAGCCAAACACACAAGGCTCCTGTCATCCCAACTGTATTGCTGATCTCCAATCCAGCGAGTACCAACGCGGACTGGCATAAAAGCAAATACGCAAAGAACCGCCGCATCTCAACTTGCACAAGACACATGCCTCCAGCGTAAACTGCAGTTACCAGTGACAATACGGCAATGGACTGCATCGCCCATGTAGGAGCAATAGGAACGACCAATCGCATGACGGCATAGGCACCAATCATTGGCGCTGTAAACAGTAGTGCCGATCCAAAAGAGCATCGATCGAAGAGATCTAACTGCCAAAGGTGGAGTGGAAATACGCCCACGCGAAGAATCGACGCTAGCAACAACAGCAAGCTGCCAATGTTCGCTGACATTACACCAGATGAATACTCAACCAAGATCCAGCCTGCAAACAACAGAATCACATGCGCTCCCATGTGAATTAAGAAGACTCGCGTGGGTTGTTGGCGAGCTCGTAATTCTACAAAGATAGGGATTATCGAAAGAGTTAGCAGTGGTACGAGAATTGCTATTGTCGAGCAACAGATTGTAGCCAGACAAATAGACTCCGACATCAACACGAGAAAGAACGGAAATCGCGAAGCCTTGGAGTTTGGTGTTGAAAGTAAGGTGAGAAAGTACAGCAGCGCAATCAGCGGTAGCAACGCTGAACTTAGTTCGTCAATCGTGAATACTTCGTGCGAGAATAGATTGAGAAAGATATCCCAGTGGTCGTGTGCGCGAAACGTCTCTAGCGTCACGAAGTCTATCCACTCGCCAACTGCAAAGACTAATGTCAGTCCACTACTGACGCATGCCGTGAAATATCCAGCTCGTGAGTCGCGAATCAAGAAGCCGAGAATCGAACCTAAAAACGGAAGCAGAATGGCGACTTCCAGCCACGGAAAATGGAGTTCTGGATTCATGACAACTCTCCCTCCTCTGCGTTCAGAGCCTCAGGAGTGTTCTGACTGGCTGGAACATTCGAGATAACAGTTGTCTGACTATTAGACTTGCCAGCAAGTAAACTGAGCCATCGACGCTCCATGCGATCGAGCCATTCGAAAGTGGCCAAGAATGGTTGCACGATGTACTCGTCTAAGAAAATATCAAAGGTCCCTCTCTCCATCGCGAGACGATAAAGCCAATTGGAAAATACCGAGACCTTAAGCGACGATGGTTCGGAGTTGTTGGTTAGACCAATGGCGTCCTCAACGGACCGATAGTCGTTCAAGACCGATGGAGCTCGGAGGAGTTGAAGTGTCCTCAAGCAAACATGGCCGATGATATGGCAGAGCGCCAAGTATCGAAAACCAAGTCCAATTTCTACTACGATAAGGCTAACTTGGGTGAGCGAAGCAAAGGCAAGCACGCTCTTGATGTCGGTCTGAACGCTTGTGGCCAAGGCGGCAAAAATCGCTGTCAAGCCACCGACTAAGATGATAGCTACTCGTAAAGTAACGGACTGATCCAAAAGCGGACTGGCTCGTAGAAGCATGTATGCTCCCAAATGAACTGAGAGAGCACCATAAAAAACCGCGCTGGATGGAGTTGGTCCTTCCATGGCTCTAGGAAGCCATCCAGAGAAAGGTACCAGCGCTGATTTGCCTGCGGCAGCAACTAGCAGCAGTAGGCCAACTGCTAGTGCCTGCGATGAAGTGACTGCGGCAACGCCCAGAGGCCAAGGCTCTGCACCCATCAATACGGCAAAGTCGCCTTCGCCCGTTAAGTGGTGCATCGACAACGCGGCAATCAAAAAAGCACCATCCGATATGCGGTAGATCGACCAGACTCGCAGACCGTTCCGAACGGGGTTCTTACGACTGTGAAAGAACGCCACCAATAAGGCTGATGAGAGGCCGACCAGTTCCCAGCCCAAGAAGAGTGTTTCAATCGTTCCGGCTAAGGTCGATAAAACCATCCCCAGAAAGAACAGTGCGTAGAATAGAAAGAATCGATAGTAGCCGATGTCACGATGAAGATAGCGGCTCGCAAACGCGCTCACAACACCACATAGCGTGTAGCTAAGAATGAGAAACGGCAACGACAGACGGTCAAAAACGAACTTGATCTCAAGATGAAAATGCTCTTCAGGAATGTTCACCCAGTTGCCAACATCCAACGGGACTTTAAAAATGTCATTTGACCACATCACCGCGACAATCGAGATCGCTGCCATCGCTCCAACCCAGACGCACAATTGCGTAGCGCGAGACATTGCTCTTTCGCTCAGGGTCACTCCTAGAAGAGGTAACAGCCCTATAAAGGCGAGCAATAGCAAGGGGCAGCAAACGGTTGTCGCTCCAGCGTAGTAGAAGAACTCTTGTAGACTAATCATTGCGACTTAAGAATCCTTGCAAAAGGAAGGTGATCTCGCTTGCCTTTGAACCACTCTAAGGAACTTAACGCTGTGGGCAGCGAAGCCTGTGTGCTATCGTAGGGAACGAATTGTCCATTAACGTAGCAATGGACCTGTGTACTGTCGGGATCTAACGTCGCAAAGTGTGCCCACTGATTGCGAAATATCTTGCTTAGCACTTCATTGCCTTGAATGATCGCCAGCAGTTGCTCGGGACGAGTTTCAATAATGAACTGCAATCGAACTGGTTCGTGAATATCAATTCCTTGCCAAGGCACACCGGTCCGAAGGTCGCTAGCAGCACCATCCATGACGCCTAGGAGCGAGGTTACATTATGTGGCAGCTTGGTACCGGCGCCCCAACTGGCAGAGTCAATTGCAGAGAACGAGTACAGCGAATTGATCCCCTGACAAACGGGAATGACCGCCCCGAGAATCCGCTTGAGTACATTAGTTTGCGCATCGTCGCGAGATGGATCGTAGGACATCAAAAAGGATCTACGATCGAGATAAAGTCCGCGAATTCTTCGTCGTCGACCAACGAAACACAGTGCATTAGTGCTGTTTCCGTACTCGGGTCTGGTCTGCGCGAGATCTTCCGTTCTTGCTTGAACATGAAGTAGCGCGTCGTTTAGCGAGATACCGAGCGAAGCGGATTCAAATCGCCTACAACGTTCTTGGGCATCGCGTTGCGTCGCTAGAGAAAATTTTTCGCGAGCCCATTTCAATCCGGCGATCTGCGAAGATGGAAGCAGTTCCAAATCGTAGAAGCGAATCTCTTCGGTAGCCGTATTGTGTAGGGCTCCCAAGAAGAAGGTATCCTCGGGAATTTCAATTCCATTTTCGTGAAGGATACGTCGGACTCGCAAGTCGTTTAGCATCGCAGCCAAAGCTCTCGCATTCGGACCACCTGGACTTCCTGAACAGGCACCGCAATGATACGACGATTCGTGAGGGTTGTTCAGACAGCTTGTGCCGTGACCCATCAAGATGACCAAGCGAGCGAAGGATTCGAGCAAGCCAATATCTCGCAGCGCCTGTTCAGAGAACTTTGCCATCTCGGCAACGGTGAAGCCAAGTCCCTCGTCACTTTCGCCAGGGATCGAATTGGCGTTTCGTTCAAGGTGCAATCGCGTTACGGATGGAGGTGCTACGAATTGACGAGCGGTACGGTGCAAGGAACCAGTTAGTCTGGGAAATAGGACTCGACTCAATAGCGGCGCTGTTGCCAAAGGCCCGATCAAAGTTGTGACAATCGCTCCCACGATCGACCCCCGTGAACTGGCATGCAGCCTACGTGACGTAGATCCAATCAGACGTCGTGCTTGCGCTCGATTTCGGTGAGAATCCTCAAAGGAGTAGACGACCTCTTCAGTGACCCAGTGCTTTGGGCGAACAACGATGGGCGCGTGTGAAGCAAATTGCGCATCGCCTGCGCCGCGATAGTACATCGGAACACCAAAGAAGCCCGCGATGCCAAAGGTTTCGATCTCGTCGTCAATCTCTTCCAAATGGCGTCGTATGGACTCCTCGCGCGCATCGATACAGCAGATCACTTGTAGTTTGGGCTTGGAAGGGCTAATCGGTGGATGTTGAACGCGACAGGAGATGGCATTAAGCGATTGATGGATCGTTCCTCGCTCGAAGGCCAAATGAAAAAGACGTCGACGCTGGTGACTGGAGAAGCGGTTGAGCTCTTCGGATAACTCGGCCCATTGAGAGGTCTTCAGACTTGCAAGTTGATTTGCTGGCCAGCCGAGGATTTGAGCCATTTGAAACAGAACGTAGCTCTGCTGCTCTTCACTGACTTCAGGTCGCGGTCGCAGTTTGGCAATCAAGTGCTTTCGAAGTTCACTTAACGGGCCGATCTCACGTAGGATTTGTCGAGCCCCATAAGTGAGTGCTAGTCGATCGAGGATTAGTCGGATGGCAACGTATTCAACAAGCGTGCCTGGCGGAGAGGGCACCTTAACTCGATCGGGTCGTATTTCGGTTTGCCAGATCATGCCCGCAAAGCCGCGAAGTGCCAGCAGCGTAGCTTGAAGATATTCTTCCCTTTCGGATGAGTTGACTCCAAGGATGTTGAGTGATTCCTCAATGGACTCTAGAGGACTCATTCCTAGGTCGACAATTCTCGCTAGCTCTTTGGCGAGTCCCCGCTGCCATCGCCGCGTCAGGATCATCGATTGCCGATGATGTGCGCAGAAAGACTGAAAGAAACCAAGATGGCGTTGAGGCAATCGCCAGTTGGACTGGCCTTGGTCGAGATAAGCCGAGCAAAATCGTACGAGCAACTCGTGGACCCACTGATCACAATCGATGTTATTTGTCCGTCGCAATAAGTCACGGTGTCGTACTTCAGGAAGCGGCAGTTCTTGCTTGAAAACCTTGCCGATTTCGCTACGAATAATCTCCCAAAGCAGTCTTAGCGTTGTCGACTCCTGATTGGATCTCCAATTGGTTTGACGACTTGCATTCGATTGCAGAGCCCCAAGCGACTGCAATGCGTAGTGAGAATCCGCAGGGCTATTTCCGATCCATTCCATTGTGGTTTTGATCATCGCTTCTTTAGAACTAGAAGAAACGTCGCTGCGAAATCGCCACAGTGTTTGCGACTCGGCGATCAGCCAGTCCAATTCGCGGTCAACTCCACAATGAATAGCGTTGGCCAGTAACGAGAGCCGAAGCTCCGTTCGATCGCACAGTCCACCAATGGGTTGATGCGCGTTCGAGCCGAGATCTTCTTCGATGACAGTACGCAAATCCTCGACTGTGATACGACCGCGTTGAACCTTCGCAAAGTAGCGAGTCTCTTCCAGGTAGGCCTCCGCGCCGTAGATTCGCTTAACCCGACTCATCGCTTCATCAAAGGGCAGGGATTCCATTCCTTGAAGTGGATTTAGGAATGCAAATGCCGTAATGGGGCCCTGCGACGGTAGTAACTCCGCAGCAGCATAAATAGCTTGGCGCAAATCTTCGAGTTTGGACTCACGATTCATCAAAGCGTCTCCAGTCCACCAACAATACTAAGCAAGTTCAACGATGATGCGGCAGTTGTACAAACTAACGCAGGCTGACTTGCTGAGTCGGAATAAACACCATGCTTGGATCGTCGACTGACCTTACATCGCTCAGCGGCTGTAGGACCACGACTGCTAGTTAACTAAGATCACAGATATTGCCCGACGTTGTTCTTCGAACGAATGATCACTAGAGATTGATCATGGGCGGGGCGCGTTGTGAAACTGATTGGCAATGGACTCGCGGCCCGAAACCAAAATTAGGTGAGCATAGGTCGCAGTACCAAGTTGGTTCGTCTAAGACGGAACTGCTACAAAGCAAGTGCGAAGGATCAGTATCTAAGTTGACGTTGTCTTCGCAGAGGTCGGAATCCAAAAGCTCTTCAAGTACTTTCGACTCTTTAGCTTCCGATGCAAAACCCAAAAGAGGCGACGAAGTAACAGAGGCGATCAAGAGTATCGCCAACAAAACCCACTTCGTATTGTTGCCCTGGATTTTCAACATAGGCCTAGATGTTAGTTGGCCAGCGAAGTCGCGTCAATCGAGCTATCCGCCATCATCTAGAACCAGTTCTTACGAGTTCGGAAGGTTGGTCGATGACTAGTGGAGTGTTGAAGATCTGCAACCCACTTCACTGGCCGAGCGTTTTCCGTTAGATGCCAAGAAAAGGTCACTGGAGGCATTGGGCATCGACTTTGGCCGACTTCCAAGCCCAAAAACGTCGGCACCCTTCGGCTGACTAACCGGGAATGGAAGCCCGCCCACGGCGGATATGCTGCGAAACCCGAGAAAATTCGCGTCGGCACTCTCAAGAAACTACTCTGGGCAACGCGTAAACTTTATGTCAAATTGTTGCGTCAAATCGACCTAGTCTTGCTGCAAGATTTTGACTACCTACCAACCGCATCGCATCGCGATAGCCCTCGCGGTGAAACTAAGAACACTGAGTAACTACCGGAACCAAAATGAATCTGGCTCTTCTTATTCTGGTCATTCTTTACCTTCTCGGCACACTTGCCATTGGCGCGTGGGCTGGTTCGAGAATCAAGGATACTTCGGACTTTGCGGTCGCCGGTCATCGCTTGCCGCTCTACATGGTGATCACAACTAGCTTTGCCACCTGGTTCGGCGCCGAGACGGTTATGGGAATTCCCGCCAAGTTCGTCGAAGATGGCGGCCTTAGTGCAATTGTCGAGGACCCCTTCGGTGCTTCGATGTGCTTGGTTTTGGTGGGTTTGTTCTTCGCTCCCAAGCTCTACCGAATGAAGTTGCTGACCATCGGTGACTACTATCGTAACCGTTACGGGGTGCTGATTGAAATCCTTTGTTCGATTCTGATTATTCTCAGCTACCTAGGCTGGGTCGCTGCCCAAATCACCGCCTTAGGATTGGTGTTCACGGTACTATCCGGAGGAGCGATCAGCTTGCCCCTAGGGATGATCATTGGAACGGTTTTGGTGTTGATCTATGTGATCATGGGTGGAATGTTGGCGGTGGCCTACACCGACTTTATTCAGATGATTGTCTTAGTAATTGGGCTCAGTTACATTGCTTGGTTTTCTGCAGATCTTGCGGGCGGCGCGGACAAGGTTATCAAACTGGCGAGTGAGCGAGAGCTCTTCAAGTTCTTTCCGTCAGGTGGCTTCCATGAGTGGATGCTATTCATAGCTGCCGCTATTACGATGATGTTCGGTAGCATTCCACAGCAGGACGTTTTTCAGCGAGTGATGTCGGCTAAGGATGCCCCCACGGCTCGTAGTGGTGCAGTCATCGGTGGCTTGTGCTACTTGGCATTTGCCTTCGTTCCGATTTTCATTGTCGTGGCTAGCTTGATCATCATGCCCGATCAGTCTGAGCATCTCTTGGAATCGGATCCGCAGAAAGTTCTTCCAACGCTGATCCTAGAGCGTATGCCGTTCTTTGCGCAAGTCTTGTTCTTCGGAGCTCTTGTGTCGGCGATCAAGTCGTGCTCGTCGGCAACTCTCTTGGCTCCATCGACCAGCTTTGTGGAAAACGTGTTACGTCACCTTTGGCCAACATTGGATGACAAGCACATGCTGACGGCCATGCGAGTTTCGATCTTTGTATTCGCAGCTTTAGTGCTAACCTATGCGATCCAAATGCAAGGAACCTCGATCTACGAAATGGTCTCGGCCGCATATCAAGTCACTCTGGTCGGCGCCTTCGTGCCGCTAGTCTTTGGCTTATATTGGCGCCGCGCAACGACTCAAGGAGCTCTGCTGAGTATCATATTCGGCTTTTCAGTGTGGATTCCGTTGACCTTCGTTGAGAGCTTGTCGGAACTGTTCCCTGGGCCCTTGGGTGGTGTGTTGGCAAGTGTCGTGGGTATGTTGGTTGGGTCTCTGCTTCCAGAGATTATTCCCAATCGACAAACGACTGAATCGAAGATGTACCATGTGCACCCGGCTCACATGGGCGATGACGAAATGGCCACAAAATAGCAGGCATTGTTTAACGGCAAGCCGAAGGCGACTGCTTGCCCTATCTGATTTGTTGCAAGTTTATTCGCAGTGGTCTTTCCAATCTGCGCGGGAGTCTACAAATGGCAAGCGGCATCGCGTTCGACTGGGGCATTAGCTCCGTCGCCTGCGGCTTGCCGTTAAACAGTTTCTTTGCCTAGTAACAGCTTTAGCGAGAAGCCTAAGGTCCCACCGGGCAAGCCGGTGGGATTGGAAACTGAAGTCTGAAGCCTGAAGCAAGAAAAGACAGCGGACGGCACACGGAGTGTGCCTGCTACTAGCGCAGCTTCGCGAACGCATCGTACTCGGCGGTTGGTTCGCCAGTGGCGATTGCGGGTGCACGTGTAAGACAGGCTACTAATCCCGGTAGGTCCCAGTAACGGGAGGCGCCAGGCAACATGTTGGGATCTCGAATCGACTTGACGGTCGCGAATCGGAAATCGCTTCCGGCAATCTTCAGCTCGACCTTCGGAGCAGCCTTGCTGTTTTCTGCGGCCGATTGTTCGGAAATGAAAACAGCTGCTGCAGCCATCGCGCCGCTGGCCCCGCTACCTGAAAGTTCAATCTTGGCATCGGGATTTTGACTTTGCAGTTGCTCAATGGTTAGCGCCAGCTGTTGGGACTGCCTTGCAAATTGGCTGAGGTTGTAACCGTAGGTGTAACCCGCAGCCAATCGCTTGTACTGCACCAGCGGTTGCTCGCCGTCGACGGGTTGGTAGTTCCAGGCCTTATCACCAACTCGCACTGAGATGCTTGTTGGGCTGCCAGCGCCTTCAGTCAGTGCTACAGGTTGAGTCGGACGGGCGGCTCCGGTGGTCAGGCCCAACACAACTTTCCAGCCATCCTTGAGTGTCTTCGCGAGCTGAGTGTTTTGTTGCTTGTCGCCTTGCAGCATGCCTCTCATCTGCGCACCGACGACGTCAGACCAGAGCTTCATCAGCTTACGTTCGAACTCTTCGCCGCTTTCTGGCTTCGGATGATCGGCGTCAAAGACGGTTTGCTCTTTGGGAGTCAAGCGATGGAAGTCGGCTTCGAGAATCGGCTTTTTAAAGCCCAGTCCAAAATGATCATTCATCCACCCGTACATGGCTACGCGGCTGACGTGGTTGTAGTTGTGGCCAAAATGCAGCGATGGAAAAAGACTGACTTTGTCCTTGGCCCCATACATTTCGTAGATCTTTTGTAGCTGAGGGTACCCGTCGGTCGGCATCGTGCGAGTCCAGTCGTCTGCAGCCGTCATAGCAAGTGGTTTGGGCGCGAACAATGCGGCCATCTCGACATTGCCAGTACCAATTCGCAAAAGAGGACAGTTTTCACATACGCAGCCGCCTTGCATTCCCGTACTGACCATCACCGCGGGGAAGGCAACGCTGATGCGAGGATCCAATGCAGCAGCGATAAACGACTGCGTTCCACCGCCGCTTGCGCCTGTGATGCCAATGCGATTGGCGTCGACTTCGGGAAGCGTGAGCAACATATCCAAGCTGCGCATCGATGCTAATGTTTGGAGTCCCATGATCGATTGCAGATGAGACTCAGCTAAGGGGCTGAACAACAACCATCCATCGGGTTTGACTTCACTCTCGATAGGTTGATTGGCAAAGCCATGAGACCGAGCGCTGGGGATCTGCTGACTATCTGCGTAACCGAGCATGTCATACATGTAGACGATACAACCCATCCGCGCCAGTTGAACGCAACGAGCTTGCAAGGGATTGATCGCGGCCGATTCAAATCGTTCGCCGCCCGAGGCCAATTGCTGAACTACATCATTGGCTTCGTAGAATCGACCATTGGCCCAGTGACCGTGTGGACAAAGAATGCCTGGAACCTTCTTGCCAGCAGGAATGTTGCTGGGACGATAAAGCGTTCCTGTCACCATCAATCCTGGCAAGGACTCCATCGTGCAACTCTCGACGGTATATCCGTCCATCTCGCGGCGACCATAGATTTTCGGAGCCACGGGATCCAACTGTGGCATCGGCAAAAGCCCCACGGCCACGCGAAGTTGCAACCGCACTTGCTCGGCTCGTGCCTTCCAAGCTTCGATCGATGGTGGCAGCGTCATTGGACAATGCGAGTCCAACGTGCGCATCGGATCGTCGGCAACGGCCGCATTGGACCAGCCCAAGTTTGTCAGTACAGCAATGGTGCTGAGAAGCAAAAGGCTGAATAGTCTGCTTGTCGCAGAGAATGCGGATGGGTGGCGTTGGGTCATGGTGACTCTCGGAGGGAGGATGATAAGCAAAGGTGAGGGGCTTCAGTTTAAACCAAGCCCAAGGGGAAATACACTGTACGAGCCAAGCTCTGGAGGATTCGATGAACAGAAAATACCTCTGGCACGAACTCAGCTTCAACTAGAGTGCTTATGGAAGAGTCCCTGCGGGACGATTCTCTTTTCCTTCGACTTTGTTCAAGCTATCGCCCAGTTCTGTTCGCATTGTGGCGGCAAGGGCTTGCAATTGCTGGACCACGGCCGGATTCTGCTCAGCCACATTGGTCGATTCGCCGATGTCAGTGTCGAGATTGTAAAGCTCCAGTTCGCACTTTTTGTCGATGTAATTCGCTGGTGTTCCGCCCGTTCCGCCGCCAGCTTTTAGAGACCGATAGCTATGTGGAAAATGTAGCTTCCAAGCGCCACTACGAACCGCTTGCAGTTCTTTGTTCCAGTAATAGTAGTAGGCTTCGTGCGGGCTCTTGGATTGCGTGCCATTCAATAGCGGCCATAGACTCTTGCCATCGATCTTCCGTTCTGGCAACTTGGCTCCAGTGATTTCGGCAATGGTTGGAAGTACATCAATGGTTCCGGAGATTGCATCGCTTGAGCTGCCTGCTGCGATCTTTCCAGGCCAGTAAACGATCGAAGGTTCGCGAACGCCACCTTCCCATGTTGTGCCTTTGCCTTCGCGAAGTGGTCCAGCCGATCCAGCATGATCGCCATACGATAGCCACGGGCCATTGTCGGAAGTGAACCAGACTAAGGTATTGTCCGACAGGCCTTCTGCCTTGAGTGTTTCCAGTACGCGGCCGACGCTCGAGTCCACCTCAGCGATGACATCATGAAACAGGCCGCGACCGGTCTTGTTCTCAAACTCTTCTGAGACAAACAAGGGAACGTGAGGCATGCTGAAGGGCATGTAGACAAAGAACGGCTTGTCCTTGCTCTGCTTGATAAACGAGATGGCATTTTGGGTAGCCATCTTCGTAAGCGATCGTTGGTCCTCTGCGGTCACGTCGGCATCAACGACTTCATTGCCGTTGAACATGGGTAGAGCAGGGTAGCTCTTGGACGTTGGGTGACTGGGCCACATATCGTTGGAGTAAGGCAAGCCATGAAAGCGATCAAAGCCATGATTGAGCGGCAGTCCTGCACCTCGATCTCCCAAGTGCCACTTGCCGAAGATCGCTGTCGCATAACCTGCTGTCTTCAGCATCTCAGCGATCGTTGTCTCTTCGGGATTCAAGCAGGTTTTCGATCCTGGGCCCAATGCGCCAAGGATACCGATACGAACGTTATAACACCCGGTGAGCAATGAACTGCGCGACGCGCTACAGACGGCTTGCGAAGCATAGAAGCTTGTTAATCGCATGCCTTGGCTGGCCATTTTGTCGAGATTCGGTGTCGACATCTGCTTGCCACCAAAGCAGTTTAGATCAGTGTAGCCAAGGTCGTCCGCAAAAAAGACGATCACATTGGGCTTGGACTGTGCGACAACGGATGAACCGACTAGACAGAAAACGAATAACAAGAGATTTCGCAGCGTCATGATGAAGACTTTTTAGGGTAGGATGAGTTTCGGTGGGAGACAGTCTGCTCGACGATCATTTTAAGCTTAAGTCCAGGCTGAGAGGACGCCGTGCCGAAAATTCTACTGTTGACTGGAATGACGCCCGATCCGCGGATCTTTGAGCGATTGCTTCCGCTGCTTCCTACGGCCGTAGTGGTTGATTGGATTCCTCCCAATTCCAACGAATCGATTGTGTCGTACGCTGATAGACTCAGTCGCACGATTGTCAATGACCAGCCAACTATAGTCTGTGGCGTATCGTTTGGTGGCATTGTGGCTCGCGAACTTGCAAGTTGTTTAGATGCCCGAGCTTGTGTGCTCGTTTCGTCGGTACGATCTCCTAGCGAACTGCCGCCCTGGTATCGATGTTTTCGCGCGATGCCTCCACGGTTTGCTGAATCCATAATGAAGATTGTCGGCGAAGTAGCCGCCCGATGGCCGCGAAAGTTTAGGTTCGCCTCAACGTGGCGACTACGCAAGCTAAACGGGACTTCTGGCGATTGGTATCGGTGGGCTACCGCGGCAGTGTTGAATTGGACTCCATCTCAAGGAACGGAACGAGTGCCGGTTATTCACATTCATGGTGATCGTGACTCGACGTTTCCAATTCGCTACACTCAGGCAGATCGAATCGTTCGTGGTGGTGGGCACATTTTGCCTCTGACGAATTGCACGGAGGTTGCCGAGATTCTCCTGGGGCTGGCAGCGGAGCATTCCGCAGCATGATGGTTGCGGGTCGATTACGAACTTTTACGGAGCTCAAGATGCGCAGACTTTTCTTATCCATCGCCGCTCTCATTCTGACGCTTAGTGGCTGTGAGTTCTACATGTCTGGCGGAGCGTCGCATATGGAATCGATTATCGAACAAGGGTCGAATCGGGATTTTGGACTAGCTGGTTCATGGGTGTCGATCAGCGATAATGAACGCACCGATCCTGCCGAGCAAATCGTAATCAAGATTGCCGGAGAAAAGGATTATCGAGTTAGCGTGACTTCGGGTGCTGATCCTCTTTCGCAATTTCAAGTTGCTGAGTTCCGTGTGACGGAAGTTTCCCCAGAATCCTCCTACGCCATTGTCGAAGTCGATTGGAATCTTCCCAATTCGAAACCCGTACGGAAATTGGGTTACTTCGAAGTTCGCAAAGATGAACTTTACCTTTGGGCAGTTGATGGTCGAAAGCTTGGAGTGCATCTTTTCAATGACGGTGTCAATGCAGTGATCGAGCACACCGGCTCATCTTCTGTTATCCGCTGTGATCAAGGAAAGCTACTTGAAACACTCAAGAAACACTCGCGAGAGATGGTGCATCCACCGAAGAGATTTAAGCGGAAAATGGACTAAGGTCGATTGTGAAGTTCTCAATCAAGCGATTACTCTACTTCACAGCAGCTATGGGCCTGTTGTTGGCATGGTTAGTTCGTCCCGAGATGGAATCCAAAAAGTTCAGTAGTCTCTTCCAAAACGGTCAACGTTCATTGCTCAACGTAGAAGTTGAAAGGTTGGGAGAGTTTCTACATCTTTTCACAGATGCCAATATGAAGAACTCACGAGTGGAATACTCGGAATGGACGTTCGAACAGCTGATCTGCGGCTATCGCCGTGTCACTATCTCTGTCCCCTTTGAAGCAGTCGATCACTCGGGTGGTTATCAAATTGAAGTGCAGATCGGAGTTTTCAGAAATCGAGTGTTGAGCATCACTGAGCCGGGACATCCGCCATTTGATCCAGATAAGTTGTGAGATGGTTGGGTTGTTAAGGTGAAAATTCACTGGCTACGAGTGAATTTCTTAATCCGAAAGCTAGGTTGTTGGCAGGTCACCAAGCTTGTTTCAATCTATTTTGCCTGCCCTTGGCCTCAAAGCATTAGCCAGAGTAATGGCCTGCTGAGTATAATAGACCCAGCCGGTGCAAAATCTCCGGTTCAACCCGCCTGTTCCTTGACGAATCCTTTGATTGTGAGGAACATTTTACCCACCACGTACGTCCTGTTTCGGAGTCGCAACGCTGCTCCGTATCTCGTTGGAGAAGAAGATGAAGAGATCCTACCTAATTACAACTTTGGCGATGCTGCTTAGCAGCGTTTCGACCATCGCTTTGGCTCAGAATACCGCAACACTCAAGATGAAGATCGTCGTCGATGGCAAGGCTCCTGCTCCTCAGCCCATCGCTAACGTTGCCGATGCTTTCTGTGCCATGAATGGCGGACCAATATCCGACAAACTATTGGTGAGCGAAAAAGGTGAGCTGGCGAACTTTGTCGTTATGTTCGACGAAGAGAAGAGCAAGCTAAAGGTTCCTGCCGAACTGCAGAAGTCTCCCGAAGCGACTCACGTACTAGACAATACCAAATGTCTATTCGTTCCCAAAGTGATTGTGGCGCGGCCTGGGCAGACCATCACGGTCAAGAACAGCGATCAGACTGGTCACAATGCCAACTTCAAAATGCTCAAGAACGAGCAGAAGAATATCCTTGTACCTGCCGGACAGTCCAAAGATTACAAGTTGGACCCGACATTGGTTGAGCCGGCCGCGATGCCAATTAGCTGCGATATTCACCCTTGGATGAGTGCACACGTCATCGTTAAGCCGCACCCGTACGTCAGCGTGAGTGCTGCAGATGGTACAATCGAGATTAAGGACTTGCCGGTTGGAGACGGAGCTACTTTCCGCGTTTGGCACGATGCATGTGGAGCGATCAACGAATTGAACGTCAATGGTAAAGCACAAAAGCTGACTCGCAATCGTTGGGATATCGAACTCAAGCCCGGCATGAACGACTTAGGCGTAGTCAAGTTGGACGTCAAAGTGCTTAAGCCATAGTTCTACTTGGGCTCCGAATTTACAGTAATTCCACAAGGGAGGTTTGCCACGCGAACCTCCCTTGTTTGTTTTGAATCCATGAACTTATGGCCGCACTTTTTTCTGTTGGAACTCAAGTCGTACTGCTCGAGGCAATTCAGGATGCCTCCGGAGGCGTTCGTTATCCGCGCGGTGCGGTCGCTATTGTGATCGAGGCGTTTTCCGCCAACGACAGCAAGGTAGGTTCGTACCGATTGAGATTCGCTGATCAAGCAGTCGAGACGGTAGCGGGAAGCAGGCTGACCTCTCTGGCCAAGTTCCAGTCTGATCAAACGCAGCCCGCCGAAGCGTCCTATCAGCTTGGCGGTCGCGGCGAGCTTTTTGAGCGAGTTATTCTGCAATGCGTCATCGGTTCGCAAGCTTATGGACTTGCCACGGATGCCTCAGATGTTGATCGCCGCGGATGTTACCTGGCTCCGTCGGATTTGCAATGGTCGATTTGGGGTGCGCCGGAACAATTGGAACTACATGAAACTCAGGAATGTTACTGGGAGGTCCAAAAGCTGATTGTCCTTGGGCTCAAAGCAAATCCTAGCGTTCTGGAGTGCTTGTACTCGCCGATCGTAGAGCGAGTGACGCCGCTTGGGCAAGAGCTGTTGGATGCGCGTGAGATCTTTCTATCTCAGTTGGTCTATCAGACTTTTAATGGCTACGTAATGAGTCAGTTTAAACGGATGCAGATCGACATTCGCAATCGAGGCGAGGTGCGTTGGAAGCATGTGATGCACCTACTGCGTTTGTTGCACTCGGGTATTCAAACGCTCGAGCAGGGTTTTGTTCCCGTGCTTGTCCAAGAAGACCTTCGCGAGCGACTGCTGGCTATCAAGCGAGGCGAGATCGCTTGGGAGGAAACTGAACGCTGGCGAAAAGAGTTACATCGACAGTTTGATCGAGCGGCTCGCACTACTCGCTTGCCCGAAAAGCCTGACTACACTAAGGCCAACCAGTTGCTGATACACGCCCGACGTTCGGCACTTGCGGTTGAGTTGCCTTGAGTATTGTCTACTTCATCCGTCGAGCGATTGCTTCGAGTTCGCGACTGCCTGCATTGTTGAGCAAAGCTTGAGCCAGTTCGCCTTCGATCAGCGGCAATAGTTCCACTTGCAACAGTCGTGTACGAGTCGCTGCACTTGTGGAAGCTTGGTCGCTTGCAGGTTCGCTCTCCGCAAGAATTGGTGCAGCGGTGAGTAGCTTTTGGCAGATGAGGAAGTCGAGTGCTGAACGCACGTGATGCACGGGGACTTGCATATCTAATAGGCGGCGTAAAGCGTCGGCCGTACTGCGCGCGTGCATGGTTGAGATCACGAGTTGGCCGGTCATGGCAGCTTGAAAGACGACTCGGGCCGTCTCGTCATCGCGTATTTCACCGACTAATAGAACCTCAGGATCTTGTCGCAGTACAGCTTTCAGTCCATCGGCCCAGGAGTATCCCGTGCTGATGCTGATCTGAGATTGAGCCACGCCCACAATCTCGGATTCGACTGGATCTTCCAAGCTTACAATACTGCGAGTGCGACATTGATTGCTGATCAAGTGTCTCAAACAGGCATATGCGGTTGTAGTTTTTCCAGAACCGGCAGGGCCTGTGATTAGGACGACACCTGAGGCCTGCTGTAGAGCGGCGAACAATCGATCGATGGCTTCTGGTGGTAGGCCAAGATCTTCCGGCAACCACTGCACGGCTTGTTTGCCCGCTAAGCGAATCACCACACGCTCGCCGTGTACGAGCGGCAATGTGCCGACTCGAGCTTCCACCTGTCCGCTGGTTGTTGCCAGCGTCATTCGTCCTTCTTGAGGAACGTCTGAGCGGTAGCTAACCATACGAGCCAGAGCTTTGATCCGCGAAAGAACTTGAGTGCTCTTGCCGTCGGGGATTTTGGCGAGTTCGACCAATTGTCCTTGAACTCGCCAACGCAGAGTGATGGTGTTATCTGAAAGTTCCAAATGGACATCGCTGGCACCCACTAGTGCTGCGCCGGCCATCAACCGATCGAGTACCGTAGTTGCATAACTTTCCGACGCGGGGTTGAGCGTAGCGAAGCCGAAGTTGGGTAGCGTTTCATTCACAACTGAGATTGCCAATTGGCTGCTAGAACTTGCGAGACTTCGAATTTGTAGCTGAGTCACCGTTGGCTGGTTGCGGTGGCGGCAGCTCTTCGGCTTTCTTCGAATCAGCGTTCTCTAAGATGGACTGTGTGCCTGGAGCTACCGAATCATTTGACGCTGGTACGGGCGCAAGTGCAGGTTGCGAGTTACCCGATAGGATCGTAGCAGGTTGATTGGCCTGTGGACCGGCCACTGGTGATTGAGCCGCATAGGGTTGCCCAGCTAGTGTCGGTCCAGGCTGTCCGGCAACTCCAGTTTGACCACCCGTTGGCTGACCAACGGAAACGACGATCGCGCCGTCGGGCAGGACCATTCCAGGTCGAAGGTCATTGGACCCTTGGGCTGAGTTAGATTGAACCGTGGCGGTAGCTTGCGGTGCTTGTGTCGGCGGATACTGCGACGGTGGATATTGTGAGGATCGAACAGTTGGAAGGGGTTGCACGACAGCAACACGAGCCGCAGAGTAGGGCCCCGGTACTACTGACGGAACCAAGACGGGCACTGCTACCACGGTCGTTGATCGAGCGTAGCCGTATCCGGGACGAGGCGTTGCTACAATCGCAGGTCCTACCGGACCGACTCCAGGAACGCGGACATAACCAGGTCCAGGGAAGACACCTGGCATGGGAATCGGTGGCATCATCGGAGGCATTGGGGGCCGAAATCCGCCAGGTCCCCGACCAAACGGACCTTGAGCCTGCACAGAGCTTCCCTGGGTTATCAAACTAAGCAACAGAAAACTGGCAATCAGAGCACGCATAATCCACTCCTTCGCAATCATATTGGCGATCTAGGCTCGGCGACACTGGTTTCTATCGTAGTATCTAGGGGTGTAAAGGCAAATCCCTGCAAGGGGCTCGGGCGTTGAACCTTGTGGAATTGTTCCAGCGTACGTAAAATAGGACTCCCTTGGCGGTAAGTATCACACCTATGGAATGGCATGCCCCGGCGACAGTGTCTGGCCGAAAAGTTGCAGCCTTCCTAAATGTTCACAATTGGGGATTAACAATGCGTCGATTTAGTCTATTGGTTTTGGCTTTGAGTGTTTCATTTGTTGGTTGTAAGCCTCCTGCAGAAGATGTTAAGGCAGTACCAAAGGCCAAGCCCAAGAGCAGTGTCGTAACAGAAGACGCCGGAGCAACTGCACCGGCCGCAGCACCTGCCGCCGATGACAAGAAGGCTCCTGCTGAAGGCACAGCTCCTTCAGAACCAGCCGCTCCAACAACACCACCTGAAGGCACCGATCCAAAGGCATCGACTGATGGTGGTGCTGCAGTTCGCTTCGTGGCAGACAAGAAGCTTGAAGTGCCTGCGATGATGTGCCCCTACGGATGCTATCCAACAGTCGAGAAGGCTTTGGCTAATGTACCGGGCGTAAAGGGTGTTCAACTGGCTAAGCAACCTGAAGGAACTCCTGAAGGCGAGATCGCTTTGAAGGTTGTTGAACTGCAGCTGAGCGAAGGCTTCGATCTGAACGCTGCAATTGCCGCATTGAAGAAGGCCAGCTTTGACGCTAGCGAAGCTAACTAAGCTCGGCTTAGAAGTTCACTGAATCCATGAAAAACGGCACGCATCAGCGTGCCGTTTTTTCATTGGACTACCAATCGTAGCCGCTCTGAATTTGTTTTGGCCTAATCTTTGTGCAAACGCATTGGAACCCAAAGTGATTCGCCGCCGGCTTCGAACAGCACCGACAACTTCCCATCTGAGTTGGCTGCGATCTCCTGGGGGAGTGTCACTTCAGCATCGACACCTGTGGGGCTGATTGGCCTTAGAATTGCATCAAGTTCGATGTTCGACTCGGAGCTATCCGATGGATCCAAGATCTTGCCTTTGAGCGTAACGTTGTAGTTCTCTCGAACCCGTTCTGGCAACCCTGGCATTTGTACGGTGGCGCGACCGCGAATCGAGCCATCTTTACGCTGTCGCAAGACAATCTCAGACGGCAGTGACTTTGGCTTGCTAGACTTAATCACTCGTATAGGTACATTGCCTAAGAACTTGTAGGGAACATCACGGATTTCCAAAGAGGCTGATTGCTCAAAATCTTCGTTGCTAATCACAAGGTCAAAGTAAGCAGTTGCCTTGGACTCAGAGGTAGGAACAAATCGCCAACCTGCAAATTCGCTGGAGTTAACACGAAAGAGTAACTTTCGGAAATCGATCTCAGGAAAGTTAAGCGTTGCCTTGGTTTCGAAAGTGTAGTGTCCGGCTTTGCCGACATTAAACTCACTCTTCTCTAAGGTCACTAATTCTTGTGTCGAGCCTTGGATCGTGACAATAAAGCGAGAGCGACTAGCCGGATCTTCAAGGACGAATCGGTTTTCGAAAGGTCCCTGCTTTCTTGGCGACTTCAAGCTGAACCTAAACGGTGTAGCAGTGCCAGGCTTCAAGTTTAGCCCTTTTGAAATCGCTTCCAGACTTGAATCCGATGGCTTTAGCGAATGGAATCTCAGGTCCTGCTTCGATTTTGAAGTGATGTTTAGCTCAACCAAATAATCACTCCCGCTGACGATCCGACCGAGATCAACAACCAAGCCGTTTTGGATGTCAGCGAGATCGTGGTCGGAAGTTGCGTCGGGCTTTTGAGTCAGCCTAGAATCTACTGATGGATTAGAGGTTGGTCCCTGCAACGATGAACCAAATGGGTCTGAGTTCTGAGCGAGTACAAACTCGATTGGGGAGAAAAGCAGAAATGCGCAAAAGGCAGCGCATGAGATCCTCAGCTTGAAGAGAGAGCGCATAGCGAAGCATCCTGACGGTAGTTGAGATTTTTGTTGTGCGGGCAAGAGGCAACGATTGATTCGTAACCAATAACACAATTGGTTTATAAGGGACCCGTTATCAGGTTGCAAGAAAATTCACCCAAAAACGCAGGCGATCACGCACGTTGCAAGTCCCCTGGGAAGTTCCTTGCTCGGTCGCGAATTCTTCGGATCGAAGGGACGCGGCAACTTGCAAGGGCTCAGAATGCGTTCTTCGTGCAACAAATCTACTTTGAGCATTGCTACAATGCCTATCGCCTTGAATCGAAGTATCGTTAAGGCATGTGGCTGAATATCAATAACGCTCGGTTATTCTCAAGCACACACCAAGGTGATCAATGATGCGATTGCTAAAGAAACTATGCCTGTATGGGCTGATTAATGTGTTGGTATTTGGGGCTGGATTGTCGAGTTCTGCATTGAGCCAGACTGCGTCCAACCTGAAGTCGGATCTGAGTTACATTCCATCCAGTACTCTCTTTGCTATCAGCCTAAATCCTGCTGAATTATCAGCAAAGAAAGAATCGAAGCCGTTGATAGAATTGCTGAATTCCTTCATGGGAGGAGCCATGCAAGGTGTTAAGCCAGAACAGCTTGGCAATGTAGTCTTCATGACTCTACCCTCTAGCCAACGAGGACAATCGAATGTCGTCATTCGCTTAACGCCGACTAATGCGGCGGATGTTGATTCGATTCAAAATCTAGCGACGAAGGCAAATCTTCAAGTTGTTCAGCCCGATCCAAAGACGCTTTTGATCAGTCCGTCAGAAGTAGCCTTAAATCACTGCCAACTTGTGGGAGTCAGTGGAGCGAAGAGCAGTTCGTGGGCAGAGGTATGGAATGCAGGCGCAGCCCGTGATGTAGTGTTTATGGCGGCACCTAGCCTCGCTATGGCGGTAAGCATGGAAGCAAATCAAATTGTTCAAGGCTTGATGGAAGGAGAGCCAAGAAGACTTGTTCGTGCTAGTTCGATTGAGTACTGCGAGTGGATCGTTGGGACTGTTGCTGTGCAGGAAGAGATTCAAGTTATGGTCTTAGCGCAGACTGTGAACGGCAAGCACGCCGAGTCTCTTGTTGGTGATTCTCGAGTCCTATTGTCAAAGCTACGGGGGGTAGTTTTTCAGGGCCAAGATTCCTTGCTGGTTGACTCGGAGGCCGTCAAGAATCCCATGGTTAAGTATCTCAATGAATTGGAGTCGATGCTTGAAGGTACCAAAATCGTTCAAAGCAATTCTCAGGTTCGCCTTTCGATGACTTCCAAGAATGGACTTACTGCGCGATTGGCGAGTATGT
>CAUJKA010000165.1 GCA_963204965.1 Planctomycetota bacterium
TATTCCCGCCATGCGCCCCATCATCGATTTAGGAATCTCCTGGCTGAACGTGTAGAAGCATGGAAACAGTCCTAGCAATCCTGCGCCGACGAATAACAAGACACACAGTAGTGGCAACCCTTGTGGCAGTGAAGCAGCCACAGTCGTTAGCGCGGCCAGCAAGCTACAACCCAAGTAAACAATCACTCGACTATTGTGAACGCGCAAACCCTTGCGAGCCAACCACAGCGCTATGACTCCGGCCAGAATGCACCCCACATCGGTTGCAAAGTAAAAGACTGAATTGAAATGCAAGGCTTCGATTTCGGGATAGCCTCGCCCCTTCTCTAAGAATTTGGGCAGCCACGCTCGCACCAACTGCCAACTGGTATTGATTGAAATGATCATTGCCACCAGTGCCCAGAAGCGACGATCGACCACCAGATACGATAGCCAATGTTGGTTGGACTCACCGGGCTGACGCTTAGCGCGTTCGGCAGGGCTCGGCAGATCGCCACTTCGAATCGTAAATAGCCATGCAATTGCCCACACGACGCCTACAGCACCGATCACGAAAAAAGGCATTCGCCAAACGTTAGGATCGGTCTTGCCAGTCACCATCTGACCAATGATGAGCGGTGTGATAATGGCTCCCAGCGAAGCTCCGCTTTGTAGCAGACTATTTCCCATCGCTCGATCGCTGCGAGACAGGACCGATTGTGTTACAATCAGTGCGCAAGGCCAGTGACCTGATTCAAAGAATCCCAGTAGAGCCCGGCAAATGAACAGGGACCAAAAGCCTTGCGTCATGCCTGTAATAAACCCCACCGCAGACCAACCTACCAAAACTGCAGGATACAAAAGCCGCACGGAGATGCGATCGGCGAGTGTCCCAAACACTAGCGATCCTAAAGCGAACGAGATTCCAAAGACGGTCTCCAAGTGACCGTACTGTTTCTCCTCAAGCTGAAAATGATCCGTAATTCGAACCGAAAGATTCGAGAGCGTTTGGCGATCCATGTAGTTGATCATAGTTGCTAGAAGCAATAGACCGCTGACCAACCACTGCCATATCCATGGCTTCGCGTTGGCTGTTGTTTTGTCATCTAGCATTGCAATTCACCCGAATCAATTTCAAGAGTCCTCAACTGGAAGAACACGAAGTCTAGAGTCAACACGATGCTATTGCAAGAAATGACATGGCCCGCAGTTGCCGGGCTACCCAAGAATACTCCGATAATCATCCCCATTGCGGCGCTCGAACAGCATGGCCATCACCTTCCGCTTTTCACCGACAGTATGCTCCTTGGCGAGATCGTTCGTCGCGTCGAGCTCGAAATGCGAGATCGAGCACTGCTTGCACCGCTGATGTGGCTAGGAAACTCGCACCACCATATGGACTTTGCCGGCACGTTATCCGCCGAGCCACGGTGTTATCTCGATCTACTTGTGGGTTTAATCGACAACTTCATCTTCCATGGATTCAACCGCATTTTCTTGATCAATGGTCATGGCGGTAATGATGTGCCTGGCAAACAAGCCACATTCGAGCTGCGACAAAAGTATCGCGACCGCAATGATCTGCTACTGCTGTTCAGCACCTACTGGTCCTTGGGAGTTCAGCCACACAAAACGATGCTCAACCTTTATCAGCAAGAAATGGGGCATGCTTGCGAATGGGAAACGTCGATGATCCTTCGCATCGCACCGCATCTGGTCGGAGACTACGCATCAGCGCAGCCTGTCGAGCCTGGCAATCCCTTTCGACCAGCTTCGCGTGCCTGGATCACAAAAGATCGCACAGTTCCAGGCCACATTGGTTGGCCAAATTTGGCGAGTGCAGAAAAAGGCGAACATCTGTTTTGCGAGTTTGCGAAGGATGTTCATCAGATGATTGAACGTATGATTCTTTGGAATGGCTCCAGTTGGGAAGGTTAACACGATGATCCAGCGACGACAGTTCACTAGCGCACTTTTGGCAAGCTGTGCGATTCCAAGCCTCTTGGGAAAAGCAAATCAAGCTCGCAAGAAGATTGCCTTTTTAGGAACGACAGTTTTCACGCACTCGCACTCGCAGCATTTCCTAGATCGCTTTTCCGTCGGTTACATGATGGGTGGAAAGTGGCGTGACCCAGCTTGCGACGTTGCCTCAGTCTATATCGATAAGTTTGAGGAGAACGATATTGGCAAGGCTCGTATCGCCAAGTATGGATTGAACCAAGTTTCGTCGATCGCTGAAGCACTGACACTGGGCGGATCGAAATTGGCCGTCGATGGCGTCGTCATTATTGGCGAGCACGGAAAATACCCACGCAATGAGAAAGGCCAGACGCTCTATCCACGCTACAAGTGGTTCAAAGAGGTTGTCAAGGTGTTTGAGGCTAGCGGTCGTAGCGTGCCCGTCTTCAACGACAAACATCTTTCGACCGACTGGGCTGAGTGCAAAGAGATGGTTGCCGATTCTAAGCGATTGAACTTTCCTTTTTATGCAGGATCTTCCCTGCCGGTAACTTGGCGACTGCCTTCGCTGGAACTGCCTCTGAATGTGCCGCTTCGCGAAAGCGTTTGCGTAGCTTACGGCGGTGTCGACAGCTACGATTTTCACGCTCTGGAAACCGCTCAGTGCATGTCGGAACGACGTAAAGGCGGCGAGGTCGGCATCCGATCGGTTCACGCCGTCAAAGGTGACAAGCTGTGGGATATGTTGGCTCCGCGCGATATTACGACAAAGCTATTCCTTTCAGCCTTAAGTCGTAGCCACAATCTTCCAGTGGACACCGGCTATCCATCCGATCGGCTGAGCATCGCATGGGCTAAACGAGCTCTGCCAAACACGATCGGATACTTCATTGAACATCTCGATGGATTCCACACCGCCATTTTTCTAACTGGCATTCAAGATTTCAACTACGCTGGCATGCGAGCGGACACCGGAGAAATTGTCGGTTGCCAAATGATGTTACCTATGCCCGGACACGGAGCAACCACGGCCGACTTCTTCAATCCGCTTTCCTACAACGTTGAGCAGATGATCGTCAACGGATCGACACGTTATCCCGTCGAACGAACCTTGTTGACATCAGGGATGGTGATTGGCGGAGTTGAATCGCTGCATGCGGGCGAGACGAAATTCGCGACGCCCGACATGAAAGTTGTCTATCAAGGCCCACAAGAATCGATGTTCTGGCAAAGTTAATCGGATTTCATTCGATCGGAACAGTTTGCAACAAACCAGTACTGTTAAAAGGACAAAGCTATCTGGCTACTTTAAGGTTGTCTGTCTCCACAATTTCGCCGCCATTTTTCGAGATTATGCCTTTCAAGAATTCGGGGGCAATGTTCGGTGGAATGAATCGAACAGAACAATCGACAAAAACGACATTAAAGCCTTTCGGGTTGATGTCGCTTACTTGAAGCGGCTCTCCAGAAGGATCGAAGAGAATTCCTTCCGGTTTTGTCCACGGCACAGTGTTGACTGATTCGACAATACAGATCGTGTTCGATGTGCCGTCAATTATCTCCGCCAGATGCGGACCGCTCCTCGCTGGTTCTGAGTTAAAGAGTGCTCCGCCTGCCCTTTGATTCGGCGAGACTAGTACTCGAAAACCTGTTTCACCCGTCGCGGGATCTCCAAATACTTCTGGCATTTGTTTGAGGATATCCGCGTTCGCTTGTGAATCCCAAGCCTCCGCCATTTGATACTTATCGTATAGCTTGGACTGCTCAAGGAAGGGCAAAACGGTGACTCGCCAACTGTGAGGAACATCCATCGGCCCAATCTGCATTGCTGCCGGAAGCCGTTTGAAGGTCGATTCGTAGTTCAGCATCGCAAGGCCGAGCAGCTTTAGATTGTTGGCACTACGTCGACGAGTTTGAGCACTAGCAATGGCCGTCGAGCTTTTTCCTTACATACTCGCCAATCGCGCAGTAAGTCCATTCTTGGTAGTCATCGAAAGGCGAACCTGAGAATTGCT
>CAUJKA010000166.1 GCA_963204965.1 Planctomycetota bacterium
TTTCAATTGGACAATTGCGAACTTTCGTTTTTGGACTCTTCCGTTGTTTTTCTTTCGACCGACAAAGGTCTTATTATAACGACTAGAACCTGCTAGCTCTCGGTGAGAACGATTCAGATCGCGGGTATGGCAAAAGGCGAGGGGATGATTGGCCCGAACATGGCCACCATGCTGTGCTGTGTTGTTACCGACGCACCGCTGGAAGCCGAGCAAGCGCAACGACTACTGCTGCATGCCGCCAACCGCTCCTTCAACAACATAAGCGTTGAAGGCCACACTAGCACCAACGATACCATGGTTCTGCTTGCAAATGGACTAGCCGGCGGTGACAAATTGAATGCAGCCGATGAGGCGGTCTTCAGTCAGCACCTTGAAGCGATGTGTATCGAGCTTGCTAAGCAGATTCCCGCTGATGGCGAAGGAGCCACGCACCTTATCGAGATTCGCGTGACTGGCGCCGCAAGCGAGGCTGACGCTCGAAAGATCTCTCACGAAATCGCATGTAGCAATTTGGTCAAATGCGCCATCCTGGGTGGAGATCCAAACTGGGGCAGAATCGTCTCGGCTGCAGGATACGCCGGTGTACCTCTAGATCCCAAACAACTTGGCTTGAAGGTGAATTCGATCGAGCTATTTGCAATGGGGGAACCCGTAGCATTTGACGCTAAGGTTGCCAGCGCAGCGATTCGCGGCAGTTTTGATACGCTGATCGAACTCACAGTAGGGCAGGGGAAGGGCGAGTGCACGCACTGGACCAGTGACTTAACTGTCGAGTACGTTCAATTCAACTCTGAGTACACTACATAATGGCAGGTCAAGTGATCGCCATCGGCACCGACATCATCGAATGCACTCGCATTGCGGGGATGATGGAGAAACATGGTGAAACTTTTCTCGAGCGAGTCTTCACCGCAGGCGAGATTGCGTACAGCCGAGACAAGAAGATGGCCTACCAACATTTTGCGGGACGGTGGGCAGCTAAGGAAGCTGTGCTCAAGACGCTAGGTACTGGATGGGCACAAGGTGTGGAGTGGACAGACGTGGAAGTTGTACGCAGCCCTGCAGGAGTGCCAAGCATTCGTTTGCATGGTCAAGCAGCCGAGTTCGCTAGGCAACTTGGAATCTCTGAAGTGCTGATTAGCATTTCGCACACCAAAGAGTATGCGGTAGCCTTTGCGACGGCCGTTGGCTAACCTTGGTCAAACGTAGCGGGAGTCGCCAGAATTCAGTGTGCTCCAATTGAATAAGCACTAGGGCTCAACTCAAAGCTCTGCAGATCCGGCTAAAAGAACTTCCATACTTAGGGTTGAGTTGCAGAATTTTCAATTGCTGGTGAACCGTTGGACTCGGACTCTGGAACCGGCAAATTCATTTGTGCGCTAACTTTGGAATCGGTTAGCAGTCGCTGTAGTTCGCGATGGTCTCGCATCCAAAGAAAAAGGAGCGCGATGACTACACATAACCACAGAGTGCTGGTCATGGAGAATCTTCCCAGGCGTCGGGCAAACTTCTCCCAATTGCTGACGGTAGTTTCCTCCGATGACAAAGCTTGCTCCATATCCGCCAAGTGAACATTCAGCGCGCCTACCGACATACCAATCTCGATGATCGACATTGCCAGTGCAGCAGTCATCAACAACAGGCTTACTGCGAAAGTGACAGAGGCGACCAACTGCAATTGAAAATAGACCATTATTGTGCTCACCATGCAGAGCAGCAAACTGGCCGTTGCGACGATCTGCATGTTTCGGATCAGTTCAACACGGCGGCGAAAATTCTTGAGTTGATCGATGAACCGCTTTTCAGGATTCTTTTGGTAGTCGTTGTAAAGATCACGAATTGCCTTAGCCAGCCCCAAGAACCGAGTGGTGAACGCTAGAAGGAGTAGCGATACGGTCGAAAACATGAGCGCGGGGGTAGTTAGGTCGATTTCCATGGCTGCAATGTTAGAAGAAAGCTGAGATTCAATTGAAAATGCCATTCTATGCTGGACTGCCACGTTTCAAAATCCTCAAGATTGGTCTGATGCAGCAGTCTGGTCGTCAATTACAATAGTCGGCTTTGATGTTGGGGAACCGAAGCCCACGTCAAGTCCAAGTTTACGGAGGCATGATCCGTATTACTTAACGCAGTAAATGATCGCAAATCGTCAAAAGAAAAATCCGATTTATGGAAGTCTTCCAAGAAAAATCTCGAGTTGTTGTGACTTGTAACCGCGGGTTAGCTCCTTGCGTAGCAAAGGAACTGCAAGAACTTGGACATGACATCACGGGACAATTCAACACCGGCGTAGAGACTACCGGAACAATGTCGGATTGTGTTCGAATGAACTTGCGATTGCGCTGCGCCAGCCAAGTCATGTACTCGCTGCGACAATTCACTTGCCGAGACCCCGAGGAACTCTACCGCAACGTTCGCGAGATACCGTGGGAATTGTTGATCGATAGCGAAGGCTATTTCACCGTTAATTGCAACGTCTCGCACGAGACCATCCGCTCGACCATGTTTGCCAGCGTGAAAGTGAAAGACGCCATCGTCGATCGCATTCGCGCCATCAAGGGACACCGTCCAGACAGCGGTTCGGAGCCGATTGGTACTGTGGTCTATCTTTACTGGCGAGGCCCCGAAGCTGAAGTTTTTCTGGATACTTCCGGCGAAACACTTGCCAAACATGGTTATCGACGGATTCCCGGTAAAGCTCCTATGGTCGAAGCCTTAGCGGCAGGCGTTATTCTTTCTAGTCGCTGGGATCACAAATCGCCCGTCGTCAATCCAATGTGCGGCTCCGGTACGCTCGCAATCGAAGCTGCACTAATAGCAACCAAACGCTATCCAGGTATGCTTCGAAGTGAATTTGCTTTTCAACATGTACTCGGGTACGACGCGACTGCGTTCCTTGAACAGCGAAAGCAGTTGCAAGATTGCATTGAAGAAGTGGAGGACCTGAAGATTATCGCCTCCGACATTGATAACTACGCTGTTCGCAACGCTCGCACGAACGCACAAGCCGCCGGTGTTACCAAGTATATTGAATTTTCTAACTGTGATTTCCGGGACACCACGATTCCTTCGACTCCAGGCATCCTGCTGTTCAATCCCGAGTATGGCGAACGTTTGGGGGATCAAACTGAATTGGTCGAAACCTATGCCGAAATCGGAACATTCATGAAGCACAAATGTGGTGGCTACTGGGGCTACGTGTTCACAGGTAACATGGAGCTAGGCAAGCGAATAGGTCTTAAGCCCAAACGCAAAATAGAATTCGTGACTGCGCAACTCGAATGTCGCTTGCTCGAGTTTGAGCTTTATGCTGGATCCAAAAAGACACATACGAAAGTGGTAGAAGATGCCAGTACAGAGCCTAGCACGGACGTAGCTATTGAAACCGAACCTGAAGTTGGATGACAGGATTTCCAAAGTCCAAGCGAGCAACAGAGGGGTTGTCGGTCAAATACGAGCGAACTGCGACTTGAAGTCTTCGACGATCACTCTACTTCTCCATCAAGTGCGTTGACGTTTACGCTCTTCCAATTGCTGGAGTATTTCTAAGAGCTTGACTTCATCCTGAAGTATCAACTCTTCAAAGGTAGCAACTGGCTCGCCAATAACTTCCTGAAGCACTTGAATCCTACCAACCAAGATCCCTTGCTTCAGACCTTCCTGGTGCCCTTCTAGACGGCCTTCTTGACGACCTTCCAGCCGTTCAGCCGCTAAAAATGCGTGTTGGTCACGTAAGAATTTCAGACGGTCTTCGTAGTATTGCTGCTCTTCAGGCGACTTGGAGATCATTTCTAGTACTCCTATTGCTTCACGGTACGCTGGTTCTCCCAGCAAATCAGCTAGATCTTCGGGGTCCATTTCTGCTGCATGCGTGAACAGATACAACCACTTCTCATCAGCAGCTAACTCAGAAACATTGTTGCTGGAGGGCCGGAATTTTGGAAGTTCGAAAATGTGAAATTCGAATCCCTCTGTCAAAACAATCTCATGGTTTTGGTCACAGCGGAGCCTAAAGCTGTGATGCCAAATAGAACCTGCCGAAGGCTGATGGAACATGCGGCGGTCCAACAAACATATGCTGATCGCCGGATGCAGTTCGTCATATTGCGCTCCTTCAGTCAACTGTCGCAAGTAGTTTTTGCAGTTGTAGTATAGAAGCCGATTGGGAAGTGACAGCGGAATGCGAGATTGCATTTCGATGTTGAATAGCCGCCCACAGGCATCGCGGGCTAGAATATCCAGCACGATGATTTTGTCCTCCGAGCGATCCTTTCCCACCAAAGGATTGAGTATCTCTACGCTTACAATTGGGACCAGCGGCCGCAACATCGAATTCAGGAAGTGTATTGTTACGGCCGTATGCGTCGGACTTCCCAGCATTAACTTACAGGCAAAATCCACGCGAGGGTCTATTCCTAGTGGCATAGCTGAATTCCTTCGCACCCCTAGAAAGGATGCAGAAAACTATTTGGTTAGTTTTCGGATCCATCCGCCAACGGCAGCTACCATGGAGACAGCTACCAAGATGAAAGCCGCAATCGCCCCAACTCGCGGACGAATTGCGTAAAGCACGATCACAATAACAATTCCGATCAACATCGTCCCACGGACTTTATGCCACCCCAATCGCTCAAGCTGCGGAGAGGCAACCCATGCGAGTCCAAGCACCATTGCTATCTTCCACAAAACTCCTGATAGAAATTGAGCTCCACCGGCTTCAAGGTTGGGCGAAAAGTGAAACACGCAACCAGCGATGGCGAGCAAGACAGCCATGGAAGCAATAGTAAGTCGCTGCCAATTGCGTGGAGTTGTGGTTTCTTTCATTTAGATATGCCCAAGCGACTCAAGCCATTTGACAATCGCTTCCATAGGCACGGTGCTCCATTTGGAGGTATCAAGCCCAGGTGGATTGATCGTACCGGCCACAAATCCCATCGATGTAAGCAGTTCAACGACTGGCTCTGCCTTCGGCCCAACAAACAGAAAGTCGATTGTTTCGAGCGGCATATTCGGCTTGGAAATTGGAAAAGGACGAAGTGGTGTACCAATCGTTAAGACAGCGGCAAACTGTCGATTAGCTCCAAGAGCCGCTCTTAGCGCTACTTGCCCTCCAATGCCCGTGCCACCAACAACAGTTCGAGACACATCCAGCTTGTATTCCTGAGACAACCGTGCGATCAGTCTTTCAGGCAACTCAGTCGCCTCGTCGCGTGACCATGCCTTAGCGTTTTCCGAGGTTGGCACGACAATGATCCATCCATAATTTTTCGCAAACTCTTCCCAATTGCTTTTCAACTTCTCTTGGTCGACAGGACCAGGTTCCGGGAAGAACACAAGACAGCCTAAAACTCCTCGGTTTGGCTGAGGAGGTAGGATCGCGTAAATCTGATTTGGAATATCCGGGAGCTTGATCGGCGTTAGAGTCGACTTGGCATTTGGATCGTCCTTACCATCTGCGTCGGTATAGGTCAATTTGCGGGGCTGGTGTTCAATGGCGGTTGTTGGCCAAGTCGTAGGTTGAAACTTAATTGACTTTTCGACAGCAGCCGCGTCGTCTTTAACGGCTAGTACAAAAGGACTATCCAACTCAGCTACAGCCAGAACTGACACTAAATCGCTTCGCTGTCGCAGCGGTTGTCCATTACAAGACGAAAGGATGTTCCCAACCTCTAGTCCAGCATTCTTTGCCGGCGACTTGTCATCGATCGAGACAATTCGTAGTCCATCTTCAATCGGCTCTACATGTATTCCAAGGTAGCGTCGACGGTAGACCGGAACCTCAGCAACCAAATCGCAGGAAAGAACCAGCTTCTGACTTCCTCGCCGGACTGTAAACTGAAACGGCTCTTCAGCATCAACTTGAGCGAGCGCGGATCGAAGATCGGCAAGAAGTTCTACCGGTCGATCACCTGCAGCAATGATAACATCACCTGGCTTTGCTCCGGCCTTTGCTGCTGGAGTTCCTGGAGCCGCACCGCTAAGCCGCACCGGACCGGCAAGTTCATTCTGCCCCTTCGATACAATGCCAAGCTTTCCAGATCGAATGTCCTTGCCAGCCTGCATCTTTGGCAGTCGCTGCAGAATATCAGTCAATGGAATTGCAAAGCCGATCCCGGAATCATAGAGAACCGTCCCGTCATCTTCCAACATCTCGGCAGCGGCAATCGGAGTCAGAATTCCAATGACCTTACCATTGAGATCCACCAAGGGACCTCCATAATTGATCGGCGACACCTTGGCATCGGTTTGTACCGCTCGTCCATAGGCTCGTCCAAGCGCGCTAACAATGCCGACCGATTGAGTTACGGAGCGGCTATCATATGTCTTTCCAACAGCAACGCACCACTGTCCAACTTTCAAGCCCGCTACATCACTTGGCACAGCGACGGGAAGTGGCTCGCTAGCTTCAACCTTCAGCAACACCAACTCTCGCGAATAGTCTCGAGCGACCACACGAGCCGGAACGCGATTCCCAGCAGGTAGCGTGACGAGCGTTGAAGCAGGCATTTGCTTAAAGCTATAAAGTGAAGCAACGATCCAGCCATCGGCATGAACGATTGTTCCCGTTGTGGGACCTTCTGCGGTAGCTTGTCGGTCAGCCTTATCCAAGCCGCCAAACGTTTCGATTTGAACAACACATTCCGCAGCGGATGCAACGGCATTACGAAATGCGTTTTGTTCAGCGAGTAGTAGATCGCTATTGTTCTGTACCGCGAAACCAAGACTACCAAAGTTGAGTCCCAGAAAAGTTACAAGAACGGCGAAAAGAGCGTTCAACTTGATTGACGGCTTCATGGACGAATCACCACCTCGCGAAGTTCGGCTCCGCGTTGTACCAACAAAACGACCTGATCACCGCGATCCAGGTAACTCAACTCCTCAACTAGCGTACTTTGAGACGAAACTCGCTGGGAGTTCACAAACAAGATCAAATCGTCCGACTGCAATCCCGCCTTGGCAGCTCGCGAGTTTGGCTGAACCAGATCGACGTAAGCGGGCGTCTTATTCAGAATGTTGGGAATGAGGACGACACCTAAAGTGGCAAGAGTGGCAGGTCGATCGGCAACTTTGCGAATTGATGTTGTCCTTGCAATCGTCTTACCGCTGATGATACTCTGCACCGACTGTTTAAACTGCGACACCGGAAGTGCGTAATTGATCCATATGTTAGCACTCGTATCGCGAAGCTCTTTTCCTAGAATGCCCAAGAGCTTTCCATCTAAACTAATCAGCGCTCCACCAGCGGCACCTGGATTGTTGGACATCGCATCGATGATCAGCGCAGGCCCCTGGTACACCGATTGAAAATTGCCTCTCCGCGCTTTCAAGTCAGTAATTGTCATGACGACACCCTTCTGAAAGCTCGACATCTCATTTCCAGCCGCAATTCCAAAGAGGTTGCTCACTGCAAGAATGCGATCACCTACGGAAGCCACTTCAGCTTCGTCTAAAGAAAAGAAAGCGGGGGGAGGCTGATCCGCCTTTAAGACAGCCAGCTCAAGATTGGGATCTATACCGACAATCTGAGCTTTCAATCTTCTTCCATCGCTGGCAACGGCGAATATCTCCGATACATCAAGTACCGTGCTCCACACGGTCAAGATATGACCTTCGGCAGAGACGAAGAAGCCACTTTGATAGTGATCCAATCCAAGTCCACCAGCACCGTAGAGCTTAACGGCTTTCAAATCACTGCTGACCACCGCATCCTGGACTGCACCTAGCTGCGAACTCTGACCTTGAGCAAAATTGCAAACCAATCCCGTCGTGACCACAAACAACAATATCGTTAACGATCGAAGCCAGCAGGTCTTAAGGCAACTTTCAATCATGATTCTCGTCCTTGCCGTCGTCTTTGCTTCCTTCATTTCTTGTTGAACCATCGTCAGATTTGCCTTCAGAAGAATCAACAGACGGGTTTTCCTCCGCAGGCTTTTCAATCGGTGACTTTTCCGGCGATCCAGAAGCACTGGCGGGCTTCGCAGCGTCAACTACCGACTGCCCTAGTTCTATTTCTTCGACATCAACGACCATGGCAATCTCAGTACCGTATTGGAGCCTCAGTCGCGATGGTAGCGTATAACTTCGTTGATCGACCGTAAACTGCTTGTACCTATCTAGGTATACTTCAGCGGGGTCGGTTCCATCATCTCCAAAAATCTCTATCAGCGAAATCTGCTTGGAATTGTCATCCCAACTGAATCGCACTCGTGAGTCATACCACAGCGTCTCAATGGTATCCATCCATACTTGATCCTTGAGCTGTGTTGATTGGCCCGCATAAACTGGTAACTTTCCGAGGTAGATACTTTCGCCAATTTTCTCTGGACCAACTTGCAACAGCTCTTTGAACGCGCGAACTGCAGCAGCCAAACTACCAAACCTTCGTTCGGCGATGATATCCGAAATGTCGCCTTTGTACTGTGAACGTCGTGATCCAACAGTGATATCCATCTGCTCGCCGTTAACCAGTATGTCGACACGAGTTGCCTCGCCTACCAGCTTGCCTTTGAGCTTCATTGAACTCACCGTTGAAAGATCCCCCAGGCTAGTAAGCTGCTCAGCAATTTGCCCCCGCTTTAATCGGTTAAAGTAATAGTTCGAGAATCCGGTCCGAAGCTCAAGCATCGACTCGACCAGTTTCTTGTCGGGTACTCCGGGCAAGAGCTTGCCGGTGTCTGGATCGACTTCGGGGGCCTTATCCGAAGTCTCTTTTTCAGCTTCGTTTGACTCGTTCTCTCCGAGCTTAGGCCCCTTCGGCGTGGGTTCACCGGGTTTAGGTTCACCGGGTTTAGGTTCACCGGGCTTTGGATCACCTGGCTTACCCTTGGGCTTGGGTTCGTCGGGCTGACCATCCAACCCCATCGCGACAATCTTGTTCAGATCCTTGGCCGTGTGGACTCCAGCAAGTCTAACTAGCAATGTTTGTGGCTTGCCTTCACGACGAATTTGAATTGGTACGCGGAGGTCCTTCGGTAAGGTGCCAAGGATATTCTTGAATGTGTTGGTTGTGTTCACTTCTCGGTCGGCAAATCCGACAACCTCGTCGCCGTAACGAAGGCCTCGACGATATGCATCACTGCTACTGAGAATATTGCTGATGACCACACGCCCAGATTCGTCAGTAGTAACGGTCGCCCCCAAAGTCGCATGGTCAAGCAACCTCCCACTCTGGAGCATTCCGAGGAAGGACTTGATTTGATTAATTGTGATGGCATAACCGACCCCCACATTAATACGTCCACGTTTTTCAAACGAGCATCGACCATTGATTCCGATAACTTCACCAGCCATATTGAATAACGGCCCGCCAGAGTTTCCAGGATTCACTGCAGCATCGGTTTGAATGCAGTCGGCGTATTCTAGAATGGTGCCCGCTGGATATTGATAGCGATTAACTCCGCTAATCAATCCCAGGCTGACCGAAGGCTGACGATTTGACGCCAATCCAAATGGATTGCCAGCAGAAAAACACCATTGCCCAACGCGAACTTGACTGCTATCGCCCATCGGAGCGATTGGGAAATCGTCGCGACCTAGCAACTTAATCAACGAAACGTCACCCACCGCATCCACGCCCACAATTACGGCGTCGTACATTCTTCCATCGTCCAAGCCACAGCGCATATGATCTCCACAGGCGCTGGACACGTGGTAGTTCGTCAATGCATAGCCATCGGGGCTTATCAAGACTCCACTGCCCCCACCTCCACCATCCAAGCCGAAAACAGCAACAGTTGCAGCTGCAGCACGACGCATTACCGCAACGCGTTGCGACTGCGCATCTAAAACGTCAGACGGTACCGTAGGTGGTTCGGCGGCGACAATCGAATTACTGAATTGGAGAGCACTAGAAACTGTAACCAGAAGAGTGATAGCAAGAATTCTGTAGAACTCTTTATTCCAAGTGAGAAGCATCCGTTTCATTTTGGCGAGATCCGTAATTAACGTTGAGTTTCAAAAACAATCACTTGGCTGCTATTTCATCATCCTTAGCTCTTGCCACATTACCACGTCTCCCACAGGATAACTCGAGTCTGCTTGAACGTTCAGTTGCAAACGCTTATCTGCAACCACCGGGACGTTAAACTCTAGTCGATCGGTTGGATGCTTCAGCTTTCCTTGCCAAATAACTTCGCTTTCAAGTCGAAGCTCGACTGTGCACGGAGTAAACTGCTCTCCTTCAGGAGCCAAGTAAACCTTACCGGCTACCGATGTATATTCATCTGGAACGCGATAGGTCACCGAGCCACTTCCGAGCATCTTAAGACTTGGACCGTTGGATTGCGGTAGCTTCACAGGCTGTGGCGCAAACAGTTGATCGGCACCCGCAACGGGTATTTTAGCGGCGAAGCCACTCACTCGATCATTTCCAAGGGGCGTCATCTCCGCGACATACTTGATGCTACCAACTGAGAAGTCGATATTGGCAAGTTGTCCGACTGGCAAGGATATCTTTGCCCCACACGACAAAGTCATATTTACTGATGCACTCGATTGACTGACCACTTGAACCGCTTGGTATACGTTCCCCCAAAGGTCAGTCACAATCGCTTTGATGCGCTGATTCTGTACGGGTGGCGTAAGGAACCTAAGGCCAGCAAGCTTTGATCTCGGAGCTTCTATCTTCTGCTTGTTGAATTCAAAAACGACGCGTTCAGCATTGATTTCAAGAATCTGACCCTCAATCTTGTCCAGTGCATCAGCCGATCGTATGACAACCAGCGTATCGGCCGTCAAACGCGACTCCTGAATCGCGCGCCATTGTGGCAACTGCTTTTCTGTCAGCTTTTGAAATTGCACGGAGCGAATATGGTTGGCAGGGACTTGCAACTTTAACGATGAAGAAAGCTCTAGAACTACGTCTTGGCCTTTCCCCGTCACTTGCATCGGTAGAATTCGCGTTCCGTCGCTGAGCAAAACGATAGCGCCGCCATCTTGGGCACTTTGTTTGGTCGGCTCTGCGAACTTTACCGACCTTAGCGCTGCCAGCGGAATCGATTTAGATTGACCACCGACCTGTATCGTTACGTTCTCCGCATCGATGGCCTGCCAGATTCCACGCTCTGGCCCAGCCGATTGAACTTGCAATAGTTCAATCGGGACTTCTTGCCAACAAAAGCAGACCATCAAAAGGAATTGTGACACACCCAACATCGAACAACTTTCGCAACTTGTGTTTAGTCTTACTGATCTTGATTATAGGTGCCAGCACGATTGCGTACCAACCCAGAGCCTGCGATTCAGAGCGCATTTTCTCAGGCCATTCCCTTTCCAGCCAGCAAAACGCAGTCGCGAGTGATAAAAGGCCTGCATGCGACACCGAGTTGGCAAGGAATGTTGTTTGGACTGGAATGCCGCGTCGGCTTGGACAATGGCATTGAACTGCAGATTGTGGAAGATCAGCAGCAGTTAACGTTACACTGGCAGGGATTGGGTTACAGCTGAATCGCAGCTGGTTGATTTAAGTAGCTCTGGAGGTCAGCCAGACGTGAAATCAGTCTTGGAAAGTCCATCGTCAGCAATTCAAGCAGTTCGATCAATTGAAGCGCCGCGGAACGACGCTGCAGATCGGAGGCGTGCCGATACTGTTGAAACAAGCGATTCAGTTCAACGATTAACGCCTCGTCTGCCTGCTCGATTTCCAATTGCGAAATAATCTCGCTGAGCATAAAGGCCAACTTCAAATGCCCTTTCGAATCGCCTGGAATCGGCTCCTGAGTACGAATTCCATTCCAAACCGACTGGAAAAGCAGAGCTTCTCCATCGCATGCTTCACCACTAAGCCCCACACCGTCGTCATCAAACTTGTCGTTTTTTTCGCCACGGCATTTTACACTTAAATTGCCGCAATCTCCTTCATCGCCATCGTCTTTAAATTCATCCTCGTAATCGTCCTCTTCGTCGGCGTCATCTTCGTTATCCTCATCTTCAGCTCCCGAACCTCCACTCGTTCCAAACAGCTCCATCTCTTCCTTCCACTGCTGGCGAGTTTCGTGCTTGGAGAAAGCAAACTCCTCGTCCAACTCCAGCTCATAACCGTCCAGTGATGTAAAGCTCGGTCCAAACGCCCCTTCGGCCATCATCTTGCAAATAGGACAATTGCAATCGATCACATGAGGTTCTTTTTCAGACTCCTCCATCCCCTGGATTGGAATATCAGGACTTCGAGGAACGCGTCGACGACTACACTCGATGATAAAACTAGGACTCGAGCCGCCTTCAAACGGTTGGCTCAACCATTGTTGCTGAGTCTCACGAAGAAATAGATTGAGCTGATTAACGGCTAGCGCTAGCGAGCTTGCCTGTGCCGGCGAACCAGGCAAATTTCGTTGTAGCCAACGCCAGCCTTGCTCTATCAGCTCGCGACAAAGATTGTAGTAGATTACCAGCTCTTCCAATCCGAAGGGCGCTGATTCGTAGTTGATGACATCCACGGGAGCTGCGACTAATGGGCAGCCCTTCACAGCTCGCATTGTTTGACCATAAATAACCCGTTCAATCCATTCTTGTCCACCGTGCAGCAATTGGCGAGGATATCTGCCTTGCAAATCACTACGCTTGGTCATGAGCCAATCACGATGGATCTCAACCGTCTGTGAGTACAGTTTGGGCTTAGGCGAAAGCAATTGCCCACGAACTTTCGGCAGCTTCGAGGCCTCGACTATTCGACTGGCGATAAAGATGGTTAGCGGTTCACCATACAACAGCTTGCGATTTGTAAGCGGAGCCTTTATTTCGGAAGCTGGTCGAGACTTTTGCAGTCGCGATGCCAATGAATTCACGCGAATTGAATCATGAAGCTCCCACCAAGGCGGCAGGTGAATGCTAAGCGGCCATCGCTTGCTTCGATCTGATTCGGCATACAGGTCGAAGGCACAGTTTCTATTGCTAAGCTTCATGCTGGGGCTTGTTAACAATCGTCGTCCATTAAAATCAACGACAATCCACTCTTCACTTTGACGCAGATGATCCAGCATGGCCTCGTTGGTATACTCGACCAAGGACAGGTATTCAATTTCTGAAACAACCACCGGAGTTTGATAGCGGGGCCAATAGGCGACGACCTCCGCCCAATCTGCAGGATCTTCGGAAAGCGTTGCCGCAATAGTCATGGCGGTATCGCCACTGGTGTGCAAAATCCCACAAAACTCTTTGAATAACACGACAACGGAACACGTATTGCTCTGATTCTCTGACACGACAAACTCCTCTTTGCTAGATGGAAACCGCCTTGCCTCCGTCAAAAAAGGCACACCGGCTCCACCGAATCTCATTGAATTCCAACCGACATCTTTGACTTGGGCGTACAACGATGTGCGGCCGATTCAATCACTGCACATCTTGCAAAGATTGGTAGTCGTTTGAGACGCAAATTCCTTACGCAGATTTTTGGAATTTTTCCAAAATAGTTTTTCGAGAGAGAATGACCTACTTCAGCTTGCCTACAATCGCAGGTTGCTTCGTCGGTCCAAAAGAAACGTTAGATTCCGTTTCTAGACTGACCGTCCCTTGGTCGAATTTAAGTTTCATGGTCTGGACAAAGGGAGTCTCCACATAACAGAGCTTGATGGTACAGACATCATTGCCTGTCCAAGCCGCAGAGGTTGCTATCGCTTGCATGTTGTCAGATCCCCAACGGATTTGCTGTCGATGCCAATCGGAACTAACCAACGGCATGACCACTTTTTCTCCAGCAACTGTAAACACTAGACTTGGCTTAGATTCATCTTTACCAACTTCCACAGATTCAATCTTCTGTCCATTGGAATCAAACGCAAAACTTTTTCCGGCTAGCTTCTCGGATTGCTCAACGACCGCTTTGCCTGCAACCTTGGGGAGCTGAAGAGTACTCACCCGCGCTGCTAACTTCGCAACGGAACTTGTGTCCTCTGCAAGCTGCTCTTTGCCGATTGCTGGCAGCAACTTATCCCAAACCAAATCCAAGACTGCCTGCATATTCTTTACTCCGCTAGTGATTGCAATCACCGTATCTTGCTCTGGCAAGACGATGCAGTACTGTCCGAACGCCCCATCGCCTCGATACCCGCCGTTTCGACATCGCCAAAACTGGTATCCATAACCTTGACTCCAATCGCTCTTCGGATCGGTTCCATTTGAGATCTGCTTGGAGGTCGCTTGCTCGATCCAAGCCGCAGGAATGAGCTGCCGATCATTCCATTTGCCTTTTTGCAGACACAGTTGACCAAACTTGGCGATATCTTCCGTGCAAATGTTCAATCCATAACCGCCAAGTGTAATACCCTCGGGACTCTTTCCCCATGTTGGATTCTCAAATCCCAACGGTTCAAACAAACGCGACTGAAGGTACTCGGCCACAGTTTGGCCTGTCTTCAGCTGGACTGCGGCCGAACACATATAGGTTGAAGGCGTGTTGTACATGAAGTGCGTACCTGGTTTCTTCGGCACTGGATGAGCCAGGAAAGTCTTGACCCATTGTTTCTCGGCCATCAACCTTGGTTCGGAGTCGTGTCCTGTCGCCATGGTCAACAAGTCACGGACTCGCATCGACTTAAGATTGTCACTTGGGTTTTGAGGCATCTGATCGGCAAACAGTTGAGCTACTTCGTCGTCCAAACTCAACTTTCCCTCTTCAATTGCCAAGCCAACTGCTACCGAGGTAAAGCTCTTGCTGAGCGAGTAAAGCTGATGCGGAGTCTTTGCGTCGTAGGGCCCCCACCAGCCTTCGGTAACTACGTGACCATTCCGGACCACCATTACACTGTGGAACGACTCGATCGTCGAATCTGCCGCGTCAATGAACTGAAGAAGCCCCGCCGACGAAACACCTTGCAGTTCGGGAGCGCTTCGTGGTAGTGGAGCTTTTGCCTGCTGGCCCTCAACGGACGAAACAACTGTTGCGATTGCCAAGAACATTGTCCCAATGAAAATTCGATACATGAATAAAGGGCCTTTACGGGGTTAAGCAAACTCGATGTCCGACGGTTGCAAAACGGTCAAGAGATCTTCGGTTAACTTCGAGCTATCAACGACGCGACTTGCCATTCTCTGAAGTGCGTTCTCAAACAAGTTACGCACCGTTCGACCATTACCAAAATGCTCGTCCTTCTTCGCCACAATCTCTGAAAGTTTGTCGTGAAGTTTCTGCGCCGTATCTTTGGTGAGCTTGTACTGATTCTTCTTGCATAACCCCAAAAAGATCTTCAGCATTTCGTCGACGGTGTAATCAGGAAAGAGAAAATTGCGTTGGAACCGAGAGCTTAAACCGGGATTCGATCGAACTAACTGGCTCATCGGCTCGGGATACCCCGCTAGCACTACCACAAGCTGGCTGCGATCGTCCTCCATCCGCTTGAGTAACACTTGCACCGCTTCTGTTCCATAAGCATCGTCAGAGTTTTCTGCAACCAGCGAGTATGCTTCGTCAATGAAGAGGACTCCACCTAAAGCCTTGTCTACACAAGCGTGCGTCTTAGGTCCAGTTTGTCCAGCATACTGAGCCACCAGAGCCGACCGATCTGCTTCGACAGTGTGCCCCTGATGAAGTAATCCTAAACCACTTAACATCTTGCCAATGATTCTTGCGACGGTTGTCTTTCCCGTTCCTGGATTGCCAGTGAACAGCGTGTGTAGAGTAATTGGTGTCGCTGGCAGATTCATCTGCTGCCGCGCGGCTTGCATCTTAAGAAAACTGATAAGTTGCTTGACATCTTCTTTGATCGAATCCAATCCGATCAGTGCTTCAAGTTCCCGAGTTCCTTCCTCAAGCATTTGTTGACGCTGCTGAGGAGTCAACTCGGGCGACTTTGCTCCCTTGGGACCGTCTGTACTTGAATCCGGATTGCTCCCGTCTCGCAACTTACTCTTTGCCGCATTGCTGGATTCTGCAGTTGTGGAGTGAATCAATTCAATCATGGGCTCGTCCAACTTCAGCGATTCGCTTTGCTGAACCGCCGAGCTATTCATGGCTTGCGATCCCGATTCTTTTAAAACTCCCCTGTCGGCAGAGATTATCTGCCGAAGTGTTTTCTTGAGCTCTTCCAGTTGAATCAGTTCGTCAGCAGACACTTCTCGATCAATTTTGGCGAGAGCGTTAGCCAGCCTTAAGATCACAGACGCCAACGTCGGTAACTCGTCGCGCAGCTCAGGAATGTCCGTAAATGGTCGAAGTAGTTCGGCCCATTGAAGCGTGTCGGCTTTGGCCGCAACGTGCAAGAGAGACTGTTTGAGATTGTCGGAGCAGAGTTCAACATCCCAAGCTCGCTTGAGAATAATCTGTGCAGCTTGCTTTTCGGCGCTGCTCCAGTAGCGATCGCTCCAAGCGATTGAGATAAAGACCTTGATTAACACACCCCGGAAGAGATCCTGCATCTTCTCCTGGAACTCGGCCACATTGGGACCGATACGATTGGGAAACTCCGTGACAGCTCGCTGAGATGCCATGCTGAAAATCGATTCGCATTGATCGATCAGTTGTAACATCACTCGCTTGATCTTTGGGTCGATAGAATTATCGCCCGAATCGTCCAGAATTGATTGCAGCCAGTCTATCATGTCAGATGAAGTCGTTGGAGTATTCTTGATATGACGCCCAAAGGTTCCGGATTATGATACTGAATTGTCGCGACCTCATCATGCGTCGCTCAGTTTTTTTGAATTCGATCATCGCAAAACAGAGAATTCAATTGAACCACGCGTAGTAGCTATGTGGTTTGAAGTAGTACCATCCTTTGGTAGATTCCTTCCCGTGACATCAATTGATCATGCGTGCCGCGTTCGACAATCCGACCGTCATCAATCACCAAGATCTGGTCGGCGTGCATTATCGTGCTCAATCTATGGGCGATTACAAAAGCAGTTCGACCGCGGAGCAGTTTCGTTAAGCTCTGCTGAATCAATCTTTCGCTCTCACTGTCAAGATTGCTTGTAGCTTCGTCAAGAATCAGTACTTTGGGATCAGCTAGGATAGCGCGAGCAATCGCCAGTCGTTGCCGTTGACCGCCGCTCAACTTAAATCCACGCTCGCCAATCACAGTTTGAAAGCCCTTAGGCAGTCGCTCGATAAACTCCCTTGCAGCAGCAGCCTCCGCGGCAGTGAGAACCTCTTCAAAGCTCGCGCCACGACGACCATAGGCAATGTTCTCAAGAATTGTCCCATCAAACAGAAACACTTCCTGCTCAACGACACCCAGAATCTTGCGATAGGAATCCAGCGAAACCTCGGACACATTTTGTCCATCCAACTCTATTCGACCGCTGGTCGGCGCGTAGAAACGAGCCACCAAGTTACTGAGCGTTGTCTTGCCCGCTCCACTTCGACCAACTAAAGCTACCGTCGTTCCAGCTTCAGCCACAAAGCTCACGTCAGCCAACACGTCGCGTTCAGTCCCTGGATACTTAAAACCGACGCGATCAAAGACTATCTTGCCCCGCACTTCGCTGCGATTGAGTTCCTTCTTGCCTAACTGCAGTTTGATCTCGGTATCTTCGTCCAAGAGATCCAGAACTCGATCCAAGCCAGCCAGATTATTTTGAAAGGACATGGCACTCGAAGCGATAGATGCGATTGGCCCAAGCAACATGGTTAGATAGACCAAGAACATCATTAGATCGCCAAGTGATAGGTCGCCAGTCAAAATCTGCCAACCACCGTAGAGCAACAATCCAGTCGAGGCCAAAGGAATGATGATCTCCCAAACAACTTCCAGCAGCCGACTGGACCACCACACCATAATCTGTTGACGAGACAACAAGTGAGTCAAACGCGAGAATCGATTCGATTCACTTTTCCCACGAGCAAACGTTCTTACCACGCGGATCCCACCAAACGTTTCAGTTGTATTGCCATCGATCTGCTGGCGACGCTTGCGAATGTCCTTGTAGAGCGGACGAACTCGATAGATCCAAGTTCGATGCGTAATCCAAACAGCGGGCAACAGCAACATACCTCCCACCATCAAGCGCCAATCGACTAAGACCAACACGCAAAAACTACCAAGCAGTTGTACGATCGCTTGCCAGGGGTTGTAGATCATGTTGAAGATCAGATCAGCGACTCCTCCAGCATCTTCGCGAATCAGACTAGTCGCGCCGCCGCTCTTGAGCTCTTGAATGCGATGAAGCGGCAGACGCAAAACGTGCTCAAAGACTCGACGTCGCAAATCGGCTTGCATCATCTGCACCGCCTTAGTCGCGTACCAACGACCCCAAACGTGGATTGCGGTGCGCACAAGCGTGATGGCAACGACAGAAAGACCGATGCACCAAAGCAGTTGCATGGGAGTCCATCCGCCGAAGTAACTGGACAGGCTGGGTGGTAAGGGCTTGGGTGGGTCGGTCAGCACAAAGTCGATAGCCAACTTCGTCGCAGCTGGTGGTAACAATCCAAGCAAAGTCGAAACAGTAAGTGTTGCCAGTGCGACGATTACCTTCCCACGATGTTCGCCGACTTCACGCCAAAACTGCTTTAGCAACATCCAAAAGGATCGCTGCCGGGGAGTATTTGCTTCCGCATCAGGGCGATCGCTGTGATAACCGGTTGGCCTATGTCCCGTCTTGCGCCGATTGGCAACCTCTTCTTGATAGCTCTCGAACTGCTTTCGACTACTGACTGTCATCGGTGACTTTATGCGATGGTGACGGATTGAAGCCTACTTTTAAGCCTCAGCAAACCAGATGCGTACTGTATTGTACGCGGTCGCCGACTGTACACGCAATGCAATGGCATTTTCCAAAGAATTCGCTGCTCAACAGCTGGATTCTTCAGAATTCCTGCAACACCAACAATCGTGAACACCAATCAGTTCACGACGTTCTAGCTCTGAAGAAGAACTAAACCACGTGTCTTAGAAGAGAGCACGCCCTACTAGACGTAAAACGTGCCCCTGTAACAAAACGCCAACGGAACCTTGGACGTTACTTGGACTCGAGATCAAAGTCAAAGGTGTTCTTACCTGGCTTAACTTCTACTTTAAGTTCGCTTCGAACGTTGTAACGAGCCGGAATCGCAGGTTTTCCAGATTTGGATTTCTTTGTGCTGGATTCGGCTTCTTCGCCTCCCACTGCTGCTTCCTCTTCTTCACCTTCCTCACTCGGCGCAATCTCTACGCGATTCGGACCAACCTTAGAACCTTTTGTTTGTCGAATGTAGGTGAGTTCGTACTTGCCTTCGGCATTTGTCATACCTCTAGCCGGTCGCCCGTTTTCGGGTTGAAAGACTACGGCAACGCCTACCAGCGGTTGCTTGTTGAATGTGATCGTTCCTGTTACTTCTCCGAGCTCGGGTTGATCGCTGGAACCGCCACATCCCTGCAATAGCAGAATTGAAAGGTTTAGAATGATCAGTGCGCAACTACGTCGAATCCAGTTCACTTCAAAGCTCACGATTAGATGTTCCTTTTTAAGCTCTCATACCGCTTTATTGAAAAGTGGCCGTTTCGCCACCCGCGCGAGTACTGATCGCTTGATAGGTAGGCATATCCATATTCTCTGACAAGAAATGCACGCTACCGTCACCCATGAGGAAGTTGGCACCGCCGGTGTGAAAGCTTCCAGCAGCTTCTTCTGCCCCGCCATTGATTGGATCGTTGGATTCGGCTGCAATTAAGAATTCAGACATTTCGTTTGGCGGATTTCCATCGGCGCCCGTAGCAAAGACGACTCGACGATCACACCCCGCGCCGAATTGACCAATCGCAGTCCCACCGGAGTCTGGAACTTCACTTACGAATATTGTGTTAGATAAGCCGTCAGTCACGTCGGCAAAACGGGTGCGACTGCGAACATAGAAAATGCCATTTCCGTTCATGCAGCCCCACGGGTTGGACATCATCTCTGCGAGATTCGATACACCAGTGCAAATGCAGTCGTCATTCCCGTTACCGATTCGAGTCCCCATGTTTCCGTTGTAGTTTGCGGTTTGATAGCCGTTCTTTTGAGCACCAAGGCGAACATCTGGCTGTGACGGACACCAAAATCCTGAAAGCAAAGTAGCCTTCACAACCAACGGCTTGCCAGAGTTCTGATCTCCTAATTCATTTCCCATGCCATCAGCGCCTTGAATCGCGTCGTAAAGCGTATTCAGTTCAATAAAGGGCAGAACGCTTGCTTGCCAGGTCCAACCATGACCATTGAAGTTAGTACCGGCTGCGTTTGGAAGTCCATTGCAACCTGCAGGCAGTGATTTAAACGAAGAACAGTAATTGTGCAGCGCCAAACCAATCTGCTTCAGATTATTGGAACATTGCATTCGTCTAGCTGCTTCACGGGCGGCCTGCACAGCCGGTAGCAATAATCCGACCAGAATTCCTATGATCGCGATAACCACCAATAACTCGACGAGCGTGAATGCGCGGCGTGGTCTGATTGACTTGAACATCTGAACTTCTCTTCAACCTTAAGTGAACGTGCTTGCTGCGTCGAAAGACCCTTCCTTCGACACGGTATCCGATCTGTGATCAGAAATAGCGAGCGGCTTCCATTTCGCATCTTTGTACAAGCATAGAGTCGATTCGTCGACGCGATTAAGTCGTATTAACGAGAACTTAACAGTCGATCGTCCCCCTATAGGTGCGTAGTTCGATCGTTAAGTTGGGAGATTGTCCGCACGATCATTTTGTTGATTGCTAATGAACTCATCCAGTTGTCGCTTGTAGGTGTCAGTTAACCAATCGTTGTGATCTGCCAACTTGATCTCAACAAACTGTTTCGGTTCATTCGCAGCCTGAAACAGCTTTTGCCCCAAACCCAAGGGAATGGTCCGATCCAAGCTGCCATGACTTTGTAGCAATGGACCGTTGTACTTTGAAATGCGATCGACTGAGTTGAGCTTTCCAGCAGGCACAAACCATGACAATTTTGGATAGTGAACGTCCGCCACATCGCGAAGTGATGAAAAGGTGCTCTGGACAATCAAACCTCGCGGCGCAACCTCGGCGGCCAATTCGATAGCGATTGCTCCGCCTAAAGACTCGCCCATCAAGATCAACTGATCTACCTCTACCTTTGCCAACTCGCATAGCTTGGCTCGAGCGGCTCGAGCATCCTTCAAAACGCCTTCGACCGTCGCAACTCCTTCGCTTCGTCCGTATCCACGGTAGTCAAAGATCAAGACGGATAACTTGGCCTCATTCTGGAGGTATCGAAGCCAAATAGCGCGCGACGAGACATTGCCTGCGTTACCGTGAGCTAGCAACACAACGCCACGAGGCTTGTCGCTCGGGCAATACCATCCATGTAGTTTGGTTCCATCCTGGGACGTAAAGTAGATGTCTTCGAACTGCAGATTGGTGGGTTTCCAATTCCCACTGGGGTACTTTGTTGGAAAGAACAGAAGTTGTTCATCCAGCGATGGTTGTTTCATCACGGCTTGGTTGTTGGCAGCACTTTTGTTACTTGAGGTATTGCTCAACGTATTGGGTTCACTTCGCTGAACATCTTGCGAGCTAGCTGTCACGGTCCAGGCCGTGAAAACCCAAAGGCAGAGGATTGCCATCAACCAGTTCTTGTTACCGTTCATTGCAGGCTATTCACCTTTGAAACAAATTTAATTGCTAGGACAGCGTTTCCACGAGAAGCAAAGCTATCAATGTAGCGAATCTTCAACTCGCTCGCTGGTCGCTTGCCCGCAAACTCGACGCTGATTACCTGACCGGAATCTTGTGAGGCTTGAAGCAATCCGGCAGAACTGTTTTTTACGTCTACACCGTCAAAATTGGAAAAAACGTTACCTGATTCTCCTTGGCATTGCCGAAACTTATCACCGGATGAACTTCTACTTTGGTTTCCAAAAGAACTCCAAAGTTGAAGATCCGACTGTGAACAAAGGGGGGCAATCTTTGTCACGGGTCGGTATGCCACTAGCACTCACAATGCCAGTAGAGAAGGTGCGCTGAAATAGCGTACTCATACCGTCCACTGCAAAAGCACTCCTGACACCCAGTCGAACAAATTTGGACTTTCCCCAAGTAAGCGGAACGCACGATGTGTGCGTGAAGCAACCTTTGGGGCCACTTTTTCCCGCAAACACTCCATCGCAGAAGTCCCTGTAAGCTGCGATGGGAACCAGATTGTGGACACTCGATAGTGATTCGTAGGAGGGGTTTCCGATGCGACGTTTTCTCTTTGGCGTGGTAATCGCTTCGGTCGCTGCCGCAATGCCTGCATGGGCCTTCGGTGGAGATCGTGAAATTGCCAAGACTGTGATGAGCGAACTGCAACAGTACAAAGATGCAGGTCAGCTTAAGGGATTTGACATCAACCTAAAGGTCGAAGACGGTATCGTCTACCTGCTGGGTGAAGTTGCTAACCGTAATCAACGAGCTTTGATTGCCAAGGCAGCTGCCAACGCAGCCGGTTCGAACAATGTGGTTAACGAGATTCAAATCCGTGAAGCACAACCAGCCGCTTCCAACGTTCGACCAGTTTCGGCTGTTGAACCTGAAGCTGCAACGACCAACGACACGGTCATCACCGACTCAATTTATGACAACTTGGCACAAGCCAAGTCGGCTGGCACTCTACGCGGTTTCGATCTAGACATTAGCACCGTCAACGGTGATGTTTGGGTTCGAGGCAGTGTAGCGAGCCAAGAACAAAAGAACTACGTTCTGGATGTTGCTCGTCGAGTTCAAGGTGTAGCTCGAGTTATCGACGACGTCTCAGTTCGTGGCAACAGCGATGTGCGATCGGTATCAACAGCCGCTCCACAAACGCCAATGCCTCTGCCACAAGGCAGCAGCATGCCCATGATGAATCCTCAGCCAGTTGGCGCTGGCCCACGAGCGTTCGCACCAAGTGGCTTAGCTAGCTACAACCCAGGAACTCCAGCACCGATGAATTACGGTGAAGCTGGAATGGGTGGTGGTGCACCTCGCTATGACCAACCAAACCTGCCAAACTACGCTTGGCCAAGCTACGCTGCCTACCCAAACTACGCAGCAGTAACCTATCCAAAGCAGTACAGCCCATCGGCATGGCCATACATCGGACCATTCTATCCATACCCACAAGTTCCACTAGGATGGCGACGAGTCTCCTTGGAATGGGATGATGGATTGTGGTACCTAGACTTCTCCAGCAAGTCGGGCCGCCGATAGGCATCGCAGGGATAACTATCGTCTGACCTAACCCATCAGCGATTCAAAGAGTGTCAAAAGCTTGGCAAGTAACTACTTGTCAAGCTTTCTTTGTTTTTCTGAGCAGGGATGAGGCTTGAGGCTTGAGGCTTGAGGCTTGAGGTGTGAGGTGTGAGGTGTGAGGTGTGAGGTGTGAGGTGTGAGTTCGCGTCTCGCGTACGAGACACGCTTTCGTGTCGTTTAGGACAATCATCCGCAAGCGCTCACCTCATACTCAAAAGCTAGCTAATTGGCATGCTAGCGAAACTGCCTCGCTTGGGAAACTTGCCCAGTCGCCCAGAGGAAACGGTCCCAAGAACTTCTGATTGGTTTTCACTGTGTCGTCCGTACCTTCCGTGTCCAATCATCTGGATCAGCTCATTCTCCATTCTCCATTCTCCATTCTCCATTCTCCATTCTCCATTCTCCTGCCTCCTGCCTCCTGCCTCAAGCCTCAAGCCTCAAGCCTCAAGCCTCAAGCCTGCTCACACTGCCGCAAAATCGTTATGGCCGTTAAATTCCGCCCACAAATAACGAAAAACCCGCAAGTTCTACGCACCTTAACAACGATAATCCATGTAGATCAGAGGGAAGCAGCCCAATTTCGTTTCGCAAACAGTCATGAATGCGGGGCGACAGTTTTATCGCCGGGTGGGCACGGGCTGTCTGAACCTCTTCAGAATTCAGTCGATACGAGGGATCGTTCGATGTCACGACTATTCAGCAAGATGAGTGCAGGCCTGTTGTTGTCGGCTTGCCTATTCACCAGCACGGGTTGCTTGGGACCAGGGATTAACCTTGGACCCTTCGCAATACCGACGCCAGTAAGTCCTTATTTTCAAGATAAGGAAGAACTGGATTTCCACAACTACAAGCGGTATGCTCGCGTTCCAATTCTGGGACCAACGACAGCCGGTGGACCAGTGATCGCTCTTGATCCTCCTAGCGACGACGAAGTCATTCAAGCTCTGGAACGCGCTCGACCAGTTCGAGGCGGCATTCCATTGCTTCACGAAAAGCAACGCAATAACGTGCGTATCGTCAAAGAGAAGATCGCCGACTATGTGGATCCACCTCGGTTCATTCCGATGATCGGCATGGCCAGCCTGCACCACGCACACTACAAGTGCACCGTGTACTTCTCCGAGCGAACCATCAATGGTTGGCCAGTGCCTTACACCTTGGAAAACGAGGAAGCACAAGAAGTACTGTACATCGACCACAACCACTTCCATATGTGCGGAAATGCCGAACTGGGCGCTACACCAAGCAACTAGTGAGCTTCCGACCTAAAGCTGGCCCAGTTGTTTCGCCCACATAAACTGTCGTCAGCCAACAAGTCACTGAATGCCTCACCCGGCAAATCAGTTGAAGAGAATCGCCAAGAGCCAAAACTCTTGGCGATTTTTCTTTACTGCCGGAATCTCTTGATTGGCACCTAGGAATTTGCAACGCAGTCAACAGTTCAATTACAATAGATTGTTTCTGAAGTCTGCCTCTTTTCCTACAAGATTCATGCCTACCGCCGTGATTACTGGCAGTGCCTCTGGGATCGGTTTCGCAACTGCGAAGCTTCTCGTTTCTCAAGGGTACTCGGTTGTACTTCATGCTCATCGCAATTTGACAGGCTTGCAGCATGCCGCGCGCGAACTGCAATCGTCGCTTGCTGCCAATGCGAAGTTGTTGTGCATCACCGCCGACATTTCGAACTCGCAGAGCTGCCGTGACTTGGTCCAAGCCTGCTTCAATTGGAGTAGTTCGATTGATCTTTGGGTCA
>CAUJKA010000167.1 GCA_963204965.1 Planctomycetota bacterium
TGACGTAGGCTTGGGGGATATCGACACCGAAGATCTGATCTCAGCGTTACTGCGAAGCGAGTTGGTGACCAACTTGCAATTGGATCGAGTGCTCAAAGGCGAACGGACGGGCTACTTCTATGGCCATTATAAGATTCTCTATTTGATCGGTGCCGGAACGTTCGCGCGGGTCTATCGATCTGTCCATCGCGAGACTGGTCGTGTAGCAGCCGTTAAGGTCTTGCGTAGACGTCACCGCGGCGAACCAACACAGATTGAGCAGTTCTTCCGTGAAGCTCGCGTAGGTCTGCAGCTTCGCCATCCGAACATTGTGGCGATTCACGAAGTTGAAAGTGATCCACGAAATCCGTTCATGGTGATGGAGTTCGTCGAAGGACAAACTCTGCGCGAGCTTGTGCAGATTCGTAAGAAGATCGAGCCACTGACTTCGTTGCGATTGATGCATGACGTGGCTAACGGTTTAGCCTATGCCTCGACGCAAGGTGTGACTCACCGCGATATGAAGCTCAGCAACGTTCTAGTAACGTCTCAAGGTCGAGCCAAGTTGGTGGACTTTGGATTGGCCGCTCTAGCGGACACAAGCAACGAAGAGGCTCTTGCAGATTGCCCTAGCGCTCGCGCGATCGACTATGCAGCGCTGGAACGTGGAACAGGCGTTCGCAAGGATGACCCGCGAAGCGATTTGTATTTTTGGGGAGCGATGCTCTATCACATTCTGACAGGTCATTCTCCGCTAACTGAGACCCGAGACCGTCTGGCTCGTTTGAACGTTTCTAGATTTAGAGAAGTGCCTCACATTAACAAGATCGATCCCACGATACCGCACAACGTGGCATCCATTGTTCATAAGGCGATGGAGTTTGATCCGACGAAGCGCTATCAGCATTCGGCTGAAATGGTCCAAGAGACTCGACTTGTGATCCAGCGACTGGAAGCTGGGGATACCAAAAACGTAACGATCACCGAAGTCACCGATGATGGTGAAGTGATCGCCGATGCTTCGATCGAAGGCGCCAACAAAACGGTCATGTTGGTTGAGAGCAAGATTGAGTTTCAGGATTTGATTCGCGACAAGCTCAAGAAACGAGGCTATCGCGTATTGGTGATTAGCGATCCCACGCGTGCCTTGGCTCGTTTTCAACCTGACGAAGAACCACCGGCTCATTGCGTGCTTTTCAGTGCTCCCGAGCTCGGTGCTAATGCGCTGGATGCCTACAACCAGTTCACCGCTGACGAGCACACTGCCAATATTCCGGCAATTCTCTTGGTCGACCGAAAGCAGCAGTTCATCATTCGCAATGCGAAAACTGCCCCTAATCGGATGATGCTAGCCATGCCGCTGAAAGTTCGCGAGTTGCGAGCCGCGTTGTTGCGACTTCTGAAGTAGGTCGAATCCCACTCGACTAGCGCCTTTTGACGTTGCGCTATTTGGATTTAAGGCCGAAGGCCTGACACATCCTCTGCCGGTGTCGCAGGCACCGGAACATGAGACTTCCCATGTTTTAGGCCCGAAGGGTCGACACACTACATTGATATATCGCCACCTTCGGGGCTAAGTGCTCCAGCGGCCTCAAAACCGGGGCTTATCAGCCCCGGCATAGGATATGTCGGCACTTCGTGCCTAAAGGCGCAACGCCCGGCCACCAGAATCCTTACGGGAGGGACGCCCGGGTACCGAAGCCCCGTCAAATACCGAATTGCTAGCATATGCGGAATTCGGCGGCGATCGCTCACCACGCTTTCCCCAGGTGTCGATAAACACCGTTGTACTTGGCGAATTCGCAACGTCTCCTCAAGCTGCTTATGGACAGGCTCTTTTTCTTCCGACACGGAACGCGACGCCCCACCGACTGGACTTGACCTCCTAACGTCCACTGTCCTATAAACACTCAGCTACACTTAATTCTCAGGGGAGTACGGTTTTCATGCAAATCAACAGTTTAGGATCCGTGGGAGCGGTCCAACAAGCTGGTCGAACCAATACGGTAAAGAGTCCGACCTCGACCCAGCCTGCCGCTGTCGGAACTCCGACCTTAGACCAACTCGATTTCTCACCTGAGGCTCAGCAGATATTGGCCTCACAGGAAGCATCGGGTTCCAGCGGTGATATCCGAACCGACAAAGTGGCTTCGATTCGCGAAGCCATTGCCAATGGAACCTACGAGACTCCCGAGAAGCTCTCGCAAGCTCTAGACAAATTGTTCGACTCGTTGGTCTAACTCCAACCGATTTCGGACACTGCAACAATCCAAATAAAAAAGCGTCGGGTGAAAACACCGGACGCTTTTTGTTTTCAGCTTCGCATTCAGCCGTACAGGTGCTTTCTAGCTCTTGTATTCGGCGGCGAAAAATTCTTTGCTGTCTTGAACGGTTGGCTTGATGGTTCGAGCGCCCTCTTTCCAGTTAGCTGGACAGACTTCGCCATTCTTTTCGAAGAATTGAAGAGCTTGGACCATTCGCAAAGCTTCATCAACGCTTCGACCCAATGGAAGATCGTTCACCACTTGGTGACGAACGACACCATTTTTGTCGATCAAGAATAGTCCGCGAAGTGCTACTGCGTTGCCAAGCAGAACGTCGTAGTCTCGGGCGATCTGCTTATCCAAGTCAGCAATCAGGGGATACTTGATATTGCCCAGTCCACCTTGATCGCGAGACAAGTTGCGCCATGCTGAGTGTGAGTAGTGGCTGTCGACGCTGACCCCGAGAATGTTAACGCCCAGAGCTTCAAACTCTTGAGCGCGATCGGAGAAAGCGATGATCTCAGTTGGGCAAACAAAGGTGAAGTCCAGCGGATAGAAAAACAGCAAGACATACTTGCCTTTGTAACCGCTCAAGGTGATTTCCTTGAAGGTCCCGTCAGGCATGACTGCCTGTGCTTTGAATTCTGGGGCTGGTTGAGTAACTAAAACACTCATGGGTAACCTCACAAAGTTAATGTAGTTGAAATGTTTAAGGATCGATGGATTGTTTCGTTGTCAGGTGCGAAGTCGGAAGACTGATCGGTGCTACCCACTTCGTTTCTAGCAGCTAAATCCAGTTTATTGTTGGTCGTCAAAAGCCAATGCAGCCTATAAGCTTATCATTGCCCGAGCGATCTGACGAGGGTCAGGTGCAGGGAGAACCGCGGACACCGTAGCCACCGTCGCTCTTACCGTAGCCACCGTCGCCAGATCGCCAGACGGTGGAAGATTTATCATTGATCTGCCATCAGTCCTACTGCTTGGCGTTTTTGTGGCTTGGTGACACCAAAGCACGGCCACCAACGTTAGGGCACCACCGCTTGGCAGCGGGTGGCTACGTTATAACGCCCATTCTGGAACCACCTCAAATCCTTTTCCACGATGATTTCCTATGACGACACAACCTTTTTCCGGAACTGATTCCAGCACTACCGTCCAAGAACTTCGAGCGATTGTCGGACAGTTCGTGGCAGAGAGAGATTGGCAAAAGTTCCACGACGTCAAGAACTTGTCGATGTCCCTTGCCATTGAAGCCGCTGAATTGATGGAGCACTCGCAGTGGTTAACGACGACTCAGGCTCAGCAGCCAGAGTCGCTGGAGTTATCCGAGGTAGCTGAGGAGCTAGCCGATGTGCTCAGCTACACACTGGCCATCGCCAACGTCCTGCAAATCGATCTATCAAGCACTTTGCAGCGCAAGATGATCAAGAATCGACAGAAGTATCCCATCGGGGCACCCAACACCGAACTAGGTAAGCCCACAAAGTAGAAACTTATCTGCCGGATAGTCGCCTTTCGCTCCCGCGAAAGTAGCGTCCTCTTGGTAGGTCCTTACCTGCCGGGAAGGACCACGATTGACTTTCAATGCATGAGAACTGACGCAGACGAATTGCCTTTATCGAAGCAAGTTAACCCGTCTGCTGTGTCTATCTGTCAGTCCAAGTCCAACGCGGTGAAACCCGGCAGGAATTTGACCTACCCGGAAGACGCAGCGGTGGTTTTGGTAGGTCCTTATCTGCCGGAAAGGATCACGATTGACTTGGCAAATGGAGAGAACAGCCCAGAACACCTTTATCGAAGCAAGTTAATCCGTCTGCTGTGTCTTCCTGTCAGCCCGAGTCCAACGTGGTCAAACCCGGCAGGAGTTTGACCTACCCGAGCCTACACAGCCAAGTTAAAAATCAACCCATCAACAAAAAAGCCTGCCGAGTTAACCTCGGCAGGCTTCCTATTTTTCGAACACTGAAGTCTTGCGACTATCGAGCCTTAGTACATATCGTGGTCGCCGCCGTGACCCTTTGAACCGCCCTTGTCAGCCTTTGGCTTTTCGGCGATCAGTGCGTCGCTGGTCAACAGCAGAATGGAAACGCTGGCTGCGTTTGCTAGAGCTGTACGAGTGACCTTAGTTGGATCGATCACGCCAGCCTTGACTAGATCTTCGTAAGTGTCAGTCAACGCGTTGTAGCCGTTGTTGCCCTTGGCTTCTGCAACCTTCTCGCAAACGATTCCGCCGTCTTTACCAGCGTTGTCTGCAATCATGGTTAAAGGAGCGCGGCATGCGCGAACGACGATGTTGTAACCAACAACTTCGTCAGTGCTAAGATCTTCGCTAGGCTTGAGACCGTTGCTGGCGCGAAGCAGAGCGACACCACCGCCAGGAAGAACGCCTTCTTCCACTGCAGCGCGTGTTGCGTACAACGCGTCTTCAACGCGAGCCTTCTTTTCCTTCATTTCGCTTTCAGTAGCGGCACCAACGTTGACCTTGGCAACGCCACCGGCCAACTTCGCCAAACGCTCGTCAAGCTTTTCTCGGTCGTAGTCGCTGGTGGTGTTTTCCACTTCGCGGCGAATCTGTTCGATACGAGCCTTGATGTCTGAGCTCTTGCCAGCACCTTCGATGATGGTGGTGTTGTCTTTGTCGATGATGACCTTCTTGGCGCGGCCAAGTTCAGTCAGCGTAACCGACTCAAGCTTAACACCCAGAGCTTCGAAAATCGCTGTGCCGCCAGTCAGAATGGCGATGTCTTCCATCATGGCCTTACGGCGATCGCCGTAGCCAGGAGCCTTAACAGCAGCGATGTTCAGTGTGCCACGCAGCTTGTTGATAACCAGCGTTGCTAGAGCTTCGCCTTCAACATCTTCAGCGATGATGAGCAGCGGCTTGCCTTGTTGAACAACGGCTTCCAAGCAAGGAACCAATTCCTTGATGTTGGTGATCTTCTTTTCGAAGACAAGAATGTATGGGTCTTCGAGTACTGCTTCCATGCTGGTTGAATCAGTAACGAAGTATGGCGATAGATAGCCACGGTCGAACTGCATACCTTCAACGAACTCAAGTTCAGTGTGCAAGCTCTTGCCTTCGTCGACGGTCACAACGCCGTCCTTGCCAACCTTTTCCATCGCTTCAGCCAGCAATTCACCGATTTCACGGTCGTTGTTAGCAGCGATCGAAGCTACGTTAGCCATTTCGCTCTTGTCGCGAATCTTGATCGACATCTTCTGAAGCTTTTCGGTAATGTCAGCGACAGCTCGCTCAATACCGGACTTCATTTGAATTGGATTGACGCCAGCTACAACCGACTTCAGACCTTCATTGAAGATCGCTTCGGCCATAACAGTTGCGGTTGTGGTGCCATCGCCAGCGACGTCGCTAGTCTTGCTGGCAACTTCACGAACCATGCGAGCGCCCATGTTTTCGTAAACGTCTTCCAGGTCGATTTCCTTTGCAACAGTCACACCGTCTTTGGTGACGGTTGGGCTGCCGAAGCTTTTCTGGATAATAACGTTACGGCCCTTAGGACCAAGTGTTACCTTGACGGCGCGAGCCAACTTGGAAACGCCGCGGCGAATCGCTTCGCGTGCTTCCTGATCAAATGCAATAATCTTTGCCATGTGTATTTAACTCCGTGTAATTCTTTAAACTGACGTTTGTTTCAAGCGTGTGTGATTTGGCGGCCTGAGCCGAACGACCTGGCCGAAAGACTTGGCCGAACGGCCTGAAGCGATTGAATGGTGCTGAGTCCTCTCCACTGGGAGATTACTCAATCACGGCCAACAGTTCGCCTTCAGACATCAGCAGGTATTCTTCGTCGCCGATTTCGATTGTTTCGCCAGCATAGCTGGTGAAGAGAACGCGATCGCCAGCCTTAACTTGCATCGGAGCGCGGGAGCCATCTTCTAGCAGTCGGCCATCGCCAATGCTGACGACGACGCCACGAGTTGGCTTGTTCTTAGCGGTGTCAGGCAGGTAGATGCCGCCTTCGGTACGTCCTTCAGACTCTTCTCGTTGGACCACAAGGCGGTCTCCGAGGGGTTGCAGCTTTACTGAAGTTGAGCTCTTTTTCTTTGTAGCCGTCGCCATCAGCGGCCTCCTCCAAATGTTTCGGGTCAAGTACTTTTTCTCGCGGGCTCGACCTATCAAGCCCAACAGACGATCGTGTTTCCATAGCTGGCTCGGGATTCTGCCTCGACGCACAGTCGATAGACTCTCAGCCAGTCAAAACGGCATTTCTTTTGACGAAGCCCTCTGAGTAGCAAGTGCCGTGCCATAAATGGCATGGTGAGGCAAAATCTGGCAGGCTTGGTCTTGGGCCAAGCTTCGGACCAGTGAAAACGCTGACGATTTATCTGAACCTGCCGTGCCTTTCGTGTCCAGTTAACCGATCCAGAAGTTTGGGCTGGGAAAGGCAAGTTGAAGGCAAGGAGGACGGCGGAGCCGTGAAGACAGTGCGTTCCCAGGCAGAGCCTGGGAACGAGGGGACGCAGTATTGCACTCAGCAAGTAGGCCGGAGAAGGTGGCTTCAGTCAAATTGGCAGCATTAAATGGAATGGCCATTGGGGTGGTTACTGGCTCTTCGTTCCGCTTCGGGTTACCATTCTGGCCCCACTCTCATCACGAAAGAAACCCGACCTATGAAACTCAAAAATAACGTTCATCAATCGATCGTCGCCTGGTGCTACCAAGTCTGTGGTGACCAATGGGATATGGACCGGATGTGCCAAGTTGCCAAAGAGCTTGGTTGCGACGCGCTGGAAATCGTGCCTCCATCGGAATGGAGCATCCTTAAAAAGCACGGTCTGAAGTGCGTGCTCACACCCAATGGAATGCCCGGCGCGCCGTTCATGAAGGGCTTCAACAACTTGGTCTACCACGACGAAGTGGTAGCGCGAATGACCGAAGCAATCCACGAGACCGCCAGCGCTGGCTTTCCAAATGTGATCGCCTTCACCGGTTACAAATGGCGCGATGCTGAAGACCCGACCAGCGGCGAGATCTCGCGCGAGGAGTGCATCGCCAACTGTGTTACGGGACTCAAGCGCGTCGCCGGACTGGCCGAAGCAGCCGGAGTCACGATTTGCCTCGAGCACCTGAACACTCGCGATGATTCGCATCCGATGAAAGGCCATCCCGGTTATCAAGGCGATGATCTGTATCTGATAGCCGAAATCGTCCGCAAGGTTGCGTCGCCTCGAGTGAAGGTTCTCTTCGACGTCTACCACGTACAGATCATGCACGGCGATGTCATGCGCAGATTGGAAGAGCACATCGACATCATCGGTCACGTGCATGTCGCCGGAAATCCTGGTCGCAACGAGCTGGATGAAAATCAAGAGATCAACTATCCACCCATCATGCGCAAGTTGGTTCAGCTTGGCTACAAAGGCTATGTTGGCCAAGAGTTCATTCCGACTCGCGATGCTTACGAAGGCTTGCGTCAAGCGATCCAGTGGTGTGATGTGTAGTTCTGAAAATCGCCCGATGACCACCTGTTTGTTTAACCGTCAGCCGAAGGCGTACGCGGATTCTGTCACGCATTACTCCTGGGTCACATACGCGTACGCCTTCGGCTGACGGTTAAACACTGTAAATCATTGGTCTGAGTAACACCCTCACTAAGGGCGCGTGTTAGAATAAAGTTCATGTCCTTGGTATCTATCGAGCCAACGGTATCAGCGAGCCAACCATGAACGACGAACGCCCAGGTCGACAGTACAAGCTGCGTGATTTGATAATCCTGACTGGATGCATTGCACTGATATTGGCTCTGTTGCTTCCCTTGATCCGAATTGCGCGAGATAGTGCTCGGCAATCTACCTGCCAAAACAACATCAGGTTTCTAATGTTGGCGGTTCACAATTACGAATCAATATATCGACGCTTGCCAAATGCCATGGGAGGTACTGGTGGTCGCAACGAGATGGATGGCAATCTGAATCGACTGAGCGGGTTTGTGGCGCTGACCCTTTTTCTCGAAGCAAGTTCGTATTATGACCGTATGTCAGGCGGTGTTTCCGAAGATGGCCAACGGTATCCCGCATTCGGACCAGCCCCGTGGGTATCTAAGTTCACCCCTTGGAATCGCAAGTTTTCTAATTTTCGCTGTCCCAGCGCTCCAGAACTGAACTACGCGATACCACACAAGAATTATGCGTTTTGCATTGGCGATACGGCTCGTAATGTTCACAACATGACCGAGCCTCGCGGTGTGTTTGCGCCGGGATATTATCGCAGGTTCACCGACATAACGGATGGCTTGTCCAATACCATCGCGCTTTGCGAAATCGGAACGCTCAATGGACGAGCTAACCAAGGCCAAGTCGCCGTTGAACAGCCTATCGAGTGGCTCGACAATCCATCGTTGGCATTTGCTGTAAGTAGTGGTAGTGCCTATCTAATGTCTACAAAGCTCAGCAAACTTGGCCGCGGTGCGAATTGGGTCGATGGCGCTGGATCGTTCAACTTAGTTAACACGATTCTGCCTCCCAATGCCCCGTCGATCCTAATGGGCACCAGCGAAACATCCGACGGATTCTTCACCGCAGGCAGCTATCACTTTGGCGGTGTGAACATAGCAATGGGTGATGGTTCAGTTAGGTTTATAAGCAACGATGTCGACACGGGTGATCTAAATTACCCAGTACCAACCACCTTTATGCGACTTGAAGCGATTGAGGGTGTTACCCCCAAAGGACCTTATGGAGTTTGGGGATCGATGGGTAGTGCAGCCGGCGCCGAAGGCTTAGCAATCATCGAATAGGAACAACCATGAACGACGAACGCCCCCGCCGACAATTCAAGGTGCGAGATCTGTTAGTCATTACAGCATGCGCGGCACTACTGATGGCATTGCTAATGCCATTAATTCTTCGAGCCCGTGAGGCCGCGCGGCGCATGAGTTGCCAAAACAACATGAAGCAGTTGATTTTGGCAGTTCACAATTACGAATCGACTCATCGGTGCTTGCCGAATGCGATGGGTGGCACTGGAGGTCGCAATGAATTGGATGGCAATCTGAATCGGCTCAGCGGTTTCATTACATTGACTCCGTATATCGAGGCGAGTCCTTTCTTCGGTTGGGTCATGGATGGTACTTCGGACGATAAGAAATCCTATCCAGCGTTTGGACCGGCACCGTGGGTATCGACCTTCTCGCCCTGGTGTTTTAAATTCCCGGTATTCCATTGCCCGAGCGCGCCGGTCCTAAGCTACACCATTCCATCCAAGAACTATGCCTTTTGCATCGGCGATGCGGCTCGTAATGTTCACAACATGAAAGAGCCTCGCGGGATGTTTGCGCCAGGCCATTACCGTAAATTCAGCGATGTAACGGATGGCCCTTCTTACACGATCGCACTTTGTGAAATCGGAACACTAAGCGGTCGAGCCAACCAGGGCCAAGTCGCCGTTGAGCAGCCTGTCGCGTGGCTTGAGAACCCATCGCTGGCATTTGCAGTAAGTGTTGGCGGTGCATATCTCAAGTCGACGAAGCTCAGCAAACTTGGCCGTGGTGCGAATTGGGTTGACGGTGCTGGATCGTTCAACTTAGTTAACACTATTCTGCCTCCGAACGCTCCTTCAATCTTGATGGGAACGAGCGAAACGTCTGATGGATTTTTCACCGCAGGCAGTTTTCATTCCGACGGCGTCAACTTTGCGTTTGGTGACGGCTCGGTGCGTTTTGTTAGCAACATGATTGACACGGGCGATTTGACAAAGCCAGTCCTAGAGATTTTTCAACGACGGCCTGCGACTCCTCTAGGTGCCGAAGATTGGGTTCGTCAACAATATGGTACTTGGGGAGTTTTGGGAAGCGCCGATGGTGGAGATGGTGGCTACATTGAGTAAGCGATTTGGTAGCTAAGACTTCGTGAGTGATATCGAGCCAAGTCACTTGATTGCATTGAACAACGTGTTTCCAAAAAGTTAGGCTTAGATAGCAGATAAACCATGAACGACGAACGCCCAGGTCGAAGATTCAAGCTCCGAAATTTATTAGTCATAGCTGTTTGCGTGGCGGTGTTGATGGCAATTGTGGTTCCGTTGATTTTTGGAGCTCGTGAGGCCGCGCGTCGAATGAGTTGCCAAAATAACATGAAGCAGCTGATTTTAGCGGTCCACAATTACGAATCGACTCATCGGTGCTTCCCCAATGCCATGGGTGGTACCGGAGGTCGCAATGAAATGGATGGCAATCTGAGTCGGCTCAGCGGTTTCATTACATTGACTCCGTATATCGAGGCGAGTCCTTTCTTCAGTTATGTCACGGAAGGTACTTCAGACGATAAGAAATCCTATCCGGCGTTTGGACCAGCACCGTGGGTATCAACCTTCTCGCCTTGGCGTTACAAGTTCCCCGTCTTTCATTGTCCCAGCGCGCCGTCCCTGAACTACGCCATTCCTCCTAAGAACTATGCCTTTTGCATTGGCGATGCGGCTCGTAATATTCACAATCAGAAAGAGCCGCGAGGAATGTTTGCACCGGGCCACTATCGTAAATTTAGCGAGTTTACGGATGACACTTCCAACACGATAGCACTTTGTGAAATTGGCACATTGAGTGGCCGAGCTAACCAAGGCCAAGTCGCCATTGAGCAGACTGTCGAGTGGCTTGAAAACCCATCACTGGCATTTGCAGTAAGTGGCGGCGGTGCCTATCTCAAGTCGACGAAGCTCAGCGAGCTTGGCCGCGGCGCAAATTGGGTCGATGGCGCTGGATCGTTCAACTTAGTCAACACGATTCTGCCTCCCAATGCTCCTTCAATCTTGATGGGAACCAGCGAAA
>CAUJKA010000168.1 GCA_963204965.1 Planctomycetota bacterium
ATTCAATTGCGATTGCGAAGCGACGTGCCTTTGGGAGCGTTTTTGTCGGGTGGAGTCGATTCGTCGCTGATCGTAGCTTTGGCACAGAAGTTGATGTCTCAGCCGCTTCACACCTTTAGCATCGGCTTCGATCAAGCTGACTTTGATGAGACTCATTACGCGAGGCAGGTCTCCGGCTGGGTTGGCACGGAACATCATGAATACAAAGTTGCTTCCAACGCTATCGACACCCTTGAGCAATTGGTAACGCATTACGACGAACCGTTCGGCGATAGCAGTGCATTACCCACTTGGCATCTATGCAAGTGGACTCGCCAAGAGGTCACGGTGGCCCTGAGCGGTGATGGTGGTGATGAATTGTTTGCGGGGTACGATCGGTATCGCGCTTTGTGGATGAGTCGCTGGGTCAACGAATTCTTGCCGCTGAAGCCGATTCTGGGCAGTTCGCTCATCCAGCGATTGCCAGCCTCGAATCGACAGCGATCCTTCATTCGCCGACTGCAGCGATTTGGCGAAGCCTTGAACCAGCCACAGGTTCGGCGCTACATGAACTGGCTGCAGATCTTCCCTGAACGCATGCGAGTGCAGCTATATCGCGACGACTTCATCCAACAACTGCCCGACGAAGACCCCTTTGAGTTCTTCGAATCAGCGTGGCGAGCAATCGGAAATCGCGACTTGGTCAGTCATGCATCGTTGGCCGACTTGGTGACCTATCTGCCTTGTGACTTGATGACCAAGGTTGACATCGCCAGTATGGCTCATTCCTTGGAATGTCGACAGCCATTCTTGGACTATCGCTTGGTCGAGTTCGCGGCGAAGTTGCCGAGCCGATTGAAGTTCAGCTACTGGGGCAGCAAGTTATTGCTCAGAAAAGCCTTTGATAAGGAACTGCCGCGCCAGATTTGGAATCGCAAGAAGATGGGCTTTGGCGTTCCGATCGCCAAGTGGTTCCAAAACGAACTCAGCGGATTCGTCGAAGATCATCTGCTTGGTAGCGATGTGCGGTGTCATCAATACTTCCAAGTCGAAGTGCTTCGCCAATTAGTTCAGGAGCACACCAGCGGAAAAGTGAATCACTGCTATCGACTTTGGAATCTCTTGGTTCTGGAGCTCTGGATGCGGCGCTGGCTTTAGCAACCGTGTCCAATCCTCTGGATCGGGGAATAGGACACGGAGAACACGGAAGACACGGCTAGTTCAGGAACGGCTGACGAATTGCTAGGCGGAACAGTCGGTACGCCATTCTGCCTAGTTCAAAACGTCCGCAGGCTCAGCAAGATTAAGCCTTACTAAGCAATCTAGGCCGATTCCCTCCGGACCACCGTGAGATTAAAATCAGGCAGGTAAAATCCCCTCCTGATACTCCTAATCGAACGGAACCCACCCATGCGTTTGCTACTCACACTGGGCTTGCTGGTCACTTTGATCAGTTCGCCACTTGTTACACCTAACCTTACCGCTCAAGAGCCCGCGAAAGTTGATTCGTCTGCTGCTGAAAAGGCTGGCTGGAAACTGGGCACTCAAACCTACACCTTCAACCGGTTCACGTTCTTCGAAGCGATTGATAAAGCTGCGTCGGTTGGACTAAAATACGCGGAAGCCTATCCTGGCCAAAAGATTTCGAAGGACATGGAAGGCAGCATGGGCCCAGACATGACAGCCGACCAGATCAAGGCTGCCAAAGATAAGCTGCAATCGGCTGGCGTGAAGCTAACTGCCTTTGGTGTGGTTGGCTTGAGCAAAGACGAAGCCGCTAGTCGCAAGACTTTCGAATGGTGCAAGACGTTCGGTATCGAAGTCATCAACACCGAAGTGCATGAAGACGCGTTTGATGTGCTAGAAAAGCTGGCCGCTGAGTACAAAATTAAGGTTGGATTGCACAATCACCCGAACCCATCTTACTACTGGAATCCTGACAAAGTGCTCAGCGCCTGCGAAGGCCGAAGCAAGTGGATTGGTGCATGTGCTGACACAGGACACTGGCTGCGATCAGGGCTAAATCCAGTTGAATGCCTGAAGAAGTTGGAAGGTCGTATTGTGAGCTTCCACTTCAAGGATTTGAACAAGTCAGGTCAAGGTGCTCATGACGTTCCTTGGGGCACTGGAGTAGCTGACGTTCCAGCGATCATCGCCGAGATGAAGCGACAGAAGTTCGCGGGACCTATTTCGGTTGAGTACGAACACAACTGGCTGGAGTCTCTTCCGGAAGTCGGACAATGCGTTGTCAACTTCCACAAGATCGCAGCCGAGACGCTGAAGTAGTGTCGAAACCTGCGATTCTATCGATCGCAACGTTTTCCAGCACGAATATTGATCGCTTTATCGCAGCGAGAAATCCGAATTTAGTCGGCTCGCTGCGTTTTTCATTTTAGCCTGCCCACATGAACCACCCCGCCTGCAACTCTCACCTGCAATCAGCTCCAATCATGCCACGCAACCTTCGCGTTCTCTTGCTCACTAGTATCTTCGCTCTGGCCACGCAATGTTCGTTCATTCAAAGCACATTCGTTCATGGCAGTGAGCCCGATCGCTATCAAGGCGCGGCCGAGCCCAAGACCGGAGCCGAGATCTACGGTCAAGGCGTGCGTGAAACGCCGTGGCTTTCGCCAGCCGACGAAGCTAAGGGCTTTCACTTGCCTCCTGGCTTTGCTGCCGAATTGGTTGCCTCTGAGCCTCAGATTTCAAAGCCGCTCAACATGGCTTTTGATCATCGAGGCCGCTTGTGGGTCACCTGCACGATCGAATATCCCTACGCTGTAGCCGAAGGTAAGCCCTCGCGCGATACGATTCGCATTCTTGAGGACACAGATGGCAATGGTTCGTTTGACAAAGTAACGGTATTCGCTGATCAACTGAACATTCCTATCGGCATCATTCCCGTACCCGAGGGAGTGATCTGCTTTAGCATTCCGAACATCTGGCTGCTCAAAGATACGAATCACGACGACAAAGTCGACGAGCGAGTAAAGTTGCTCGGCCCCTTTGATACGACTCGTGATACTCACGGCATGATCAACGCTCTTCGACAAGGTAGCGACGGCTGGATCTACGCTTGCCACGGATTCAACAATCGATCGAGTGTCACCGCAGCAGATGGATCGAAGGTTGAAATGAACTCGGGCAATACATTTCGCTTCAAAGCCGATGGATCGAGGATTGAACAAGTTACGACTGGCCAAGTGAATCCGTTTGGAATGTGCTGTGACCAATGGGGCAACTGGTTTACGGCTGATTGTCACAGCAAGCCGCTTACTGCCCTGCTTCCCGGCGCGTGTTATCCCAGCTTCGGTCGCCCGCACGATGGACTTGGATTTGCACCTTCGATGATGGAGCACTTGCATGGAAGTACAGCGATTTGCGGTGTCGAATACTACCAAGCCGAGAACTTTCCGCCGCAGTATCGCAATCTGTTTTACAGCGGTAACGTGATGACCAGTCGCATCAACTGCAATGCGGTGGTTCGCAAGGGAGCGACGATTCAAGCTCAAGAGATGACCGACTTCATGACCAGCGAAGATCCTTGGTATCGCCCAGTGGATGTGATCGGCGGCCCGGATGGAGCACTTTATATTGCAGACTTCTACAACAAGATCATTGGCCATTACGAAGTGCCGTTGACTCACCCCGAGCGAGATCGTGAAAGCGGTCGCATCTGGCGCATTCGCTACACCGGCACTTCGACGAACGACAAGGCTACTGCGAGGACTAAGAACGATCAGCTCAGCAAGCTAGCTTCCAAGAATTACCAACAGCGACGCTTGGCGATTGAAGCTGAAGTACAGCCACCCTCGCAAAAGGATGAAGATGCTGGTGATTTCTATGCGATTGCTTTGGATTCTACAAAGCCGTCGGAGTTGCGACAGAGCGCTGTTGAAATCATGAACCGACATAGAGTATTGGATGCAGGTA
>CAUJKA010000169.1 GCA_963204965.1 Planctomycetota bacterium
CTTGCGTTTGATTCTTCTGCTGGATGAAATGGCAAGCATCCCACCAGTCGAAAGTACGCCTGAAGATTGGGAGGATCGCTTCGACAATCTAATCGATCGATTGACCGAGTGTTGTCGAGCGGTAGACCCAGAGAGCACCGACGAAACTTTGGAGAGCAGTCGCGGTGGTGATGAGCTCACCAAGCAACTCCATGAAGTTCGCAAGTGATTGCAAACAATAAATAGATTGAACTAGTACACATCGAGGTTTTTATGGCTGAACGAAAAGTATTGATCATCGTTGGCGATGCGACAGAGACTGTCGACACGCTTTACCCGTACTATCGATTAATTGAAGGCGGATATCGACCTGTTGTCGCTGCGCCGGAGAAGCGTCGCTACCAAATGGTGCTTCATGAAGTGAAGCCAGGTTGGACCATTACCAAAGAATGGGAAGGCTATTCGATCGAAGCAGAGGTAGCTTTCAAGGACATCAAGCCGGAGGAGTACGTGGGCATCTTCTTCAGCGGTGGTCGGGCTCCAGAGTACATTCGCGAAGACGAAGATCTACTGCGAATTACTCGATGGTTTTGGGAGCAAGGCAAACCGATGGCCAGTGTATGCCACGGTGTCGAAATTCCTGCGCGAGCTGGCATCGTGAAGGGACTTAAAATGGCGACCGTCGCCAAATGCAAGTTCGACCTGGAAGTGTGCGGAGGCATCTACGTCAACGAGCCCTGCGTGATCGATCGCAACATGGTCAGCGGCCGAACCTATCACGACAGTGGCCATTTCGTAGGCCCATGGATCAAGATGTTGGATCAAGTTGATTCAAAGTGACTCGAAAAGTTATTGCCAAGCTCTCACCATCTACTTAGATTTCATCATGACGCTTCAAAGAACACTATTCGCCATCATTGTTGTGGTCACAGCTCTGCCAACTGTGACTATCCGAGCTCGTCAGTCGAACGAACTCGGCGATAAGCTGAATCCGTTAGTACAAGCTCATGAGGGGCAAGTTAGTATCGCTGTCAAACATCTGAAGACCGGCGCCGAGTTCTACTTGGAAGCCGATCGAGCGATGCCTACTGCTAGCCTGATCAAGTTCCCCGTGATGATCGAAGCCTATCGTCAACAGGCGTTAGGCAAAGTCGATTTCGACAAACGCATTGATGTGAAAGCTGAAGACAAAGTCCCTGGTTCGGGAATTCTCACAAGCCACTTTTCCAGTGTTTCGCTGAGCCTGCGCGATGCGATTCAGTTGATGATCGCCTTCTCGGATAATACCGCGACCAACTTGGTAGTCGATCAAATCGGCTTACCATCCACGGCTGAAGCGATGGAAAAGCTGGGATGTTCAAACACCAAAATTCATGCCAAGGTCTATAAACGCGAGACATCGATTTTCCCGGATCGCAGCGAGAAGTTCGGCTTGGGAAGCACGACCGCCCGCGAAATGATCTCGTTGTTGGAACGATTGGAAAAGGGAGAGCTAGTTTCGCCAGCGGCCTGCGAAGCGATGAAGAGACACCTGTTGGCGTGCGATGACAATACCAAGCTCAAAAAACTCCTGCCGCCGGGCACCAAGATGGCGCATAAGACCGGAGCGGTTTCAGCTACCCGCACCGATGCGGGCTTGATCTACTCGCCAAGTGGTGCGATCGCAATTTGCGTCCTTACCAACGACAACAAAGACCAGACCTGGACTGACGACAACGCGGCTCAAATGCTCTGCGCGAAAATCGGTAAGACAGTTTACGATCACTTCAATCCAGATGCGGAAACAAAACCAGCGACTCCATCAGAGTCTTCCAATCAGCTACAAGTGGGTTCGCTGGGAGAATTGGTGGAAGCTTTGCAGAGAACTCTCAATGCACGGCTAACCCCATCTCCGAAGCTCTCGTCCGATGGTGACTTTGGCCCAGCTACCGAAGCGGCTGTAAAGGCCTTTCAGAAGCAAAGCGAATTGCCAGAGACTGGAATCGTCGATGCAGCGGTGTGGAGCAAGCTTGGGCCTATTGTTGAACCTCAAGAGGTTCCCGACCCAAAGATTGTCAACGCGAGCAAACAGACTAAGGCTCCCCTCGATCCACTCGTGGGTCCCCCATGGGTTAGTTGTACTAGTTGGGCCATTGCCGATGGTAGCTCTGGGAAGCTCTTGGCTGGAGTCGACGAGAATGAACTGCGCGATCCGGCCAGTACCACAAAGATCATGACAGCTTTGGTTGTACTGCAGATGGTACAAGCGCATCCCGAGTACCTAGACGAGATCGTGACCTTTTCGACTGCGGCCGATCAAACTTCTGGATCAACCGCGGCTATTCGCGCTGGTGAGCAACTGCCGGTGAAGGAGTTGCTGTACGGCTTGCTCTTGCCATCGGGCAATGACGCTTCGGTCGCCTTTGCCGAGCACTTCGGAGCTAAGCTCTTGAAGAAAGACACTAGCGCGAAAGATGCCAGCGCGAAAGAGGCTTACGATGCATTTATTGCTGAAATGAACGCGACGGCGAAGCGGATCGGTATGAAGCACTCGAAGTTCGTCAATCCGCATGGTCTGACTGACAAGGATCATAAGATGAGTGCGAGCGATTTGTGCATCCTTGCCTTCGAAGCTATGAAAAATCCTCTGTTTCGGGAGGTAGTATCAACGCGAGTTCACGGATACACAGTGCGGAGCGTGCAAGGGTACACTCGCAATGTGAAGTGGGATAACACGAACGAACTGCTGGGGACCGAAGGCTATCTAGGCGTTAAGACAGGTACCACAAACGCGGCAGGAGCGTGCTTGGTCAGTTTGGCCGAGCGTGACGGGCAGAGTCGAATTTGCGTGATTTTAGGATCGGGAAATTCGCGAGCTCGCTATGCAGATACGCGGAACTTGTTACGTTGGTCCTGGTCTATGTCCAAGCCGTAACTCAAACGCTTTTGTTCACACTTCGCAACTTTCCATCGATGGCTAAGCTCTATTTTTACTACTCCGCGATGAATGCGGGAAAGTCGACGATCCTGCTGCAATCCAGCTACAACTACCGCGAACGCGGAATGAATACGCTGATATTGCAACCTGAGATCGACACTCGATTTGGCACCGGCACAGTCGCGTCGCGCATCGGCATCAGCGCCGAAGCGCGTACCTTTCACCTAAATGAAAATCTATTTCATATCGTCGAGCACGAACTGGAGAAGCGCCCACTACATTGTGTGCTTGTCGATGAAGCTCAGTTCCTAACTCAGCTCCAAGCCAAGCAGTTGAGCGACGTGTGCGACACGCTGAACATCCCCGTTTTAGCTTATGGATTGCGGACCGATTTTCAAGGCAATCTGTTTGAGGGTAGTCAGCAACTGCTCGCTTGGGCAGACACGATGGTCGAGGTGAAGACGATATGCCATTGTGGGCGCAAAGCGACCATGGTCTTGCGTATCGGCGAAGATGGATCCGCGATCAAAGAAGGCAACCAAGTTCAGATTGGCGGCAACGATCGCTACACTTCGGTCTGTCGACAGCACTTCAAGCAAGGCTTGTCGGAGTCGCGAAGCGGTCAGTTACCATTGATAGCTGATTAACGTTCTGTCGGCATTCCTTACACCTTACACCTTACAGCTTGTCCAACTATTGATTGGTAGGTTCCGGCTGCCACAAGTACAAGAAAGTCGGCAGACTGGCGCGATCCAAGCCGGGGACTTTCAGAGGAAGAATCGAGCTTGTTGTAGGCGTGTTGGGAGTCACATCCAGCGCCGTGTAGGCTCGATCGTTGTCGCGGCGGAGCATGACGACTGGAGCCTTTGCAGGAAGGCTTGCTAACTGCCGTGCCGCGATAATGGCATCGTCTAGGTAACCGACTTGATCGACTAGGCCAAGTTTTTGAGCTTCACTTCCAGTAATAACTCGACCATCAAATAGTTCGGACTTGTCGTCAAGCTTGCGGCTCTGTTTCACTCGGTCTGTAAAGCGAGTGTGTAGTTGGCTAGCCAATTGCTTCAGCGCGGCTCGTTCGGATTCCTCCATAGATCGCAATGGCGAGCCCATGTCGATCTTGTCACCAGCTTTAACGGGGATTGGTGTGATTCCAAATTGCCCCATCATGTCTTCTAAGTTGTAGACATTCAGGATGACGCCTACGCCGCCAACGATAGCCGTGGGATGAGCGATCACCTGGTCTGCACCGATAGCCAAGTAGTACGCTCCGCCGGTTCCCGTTTCCATGATGCAAGCTACGACGGGAATGCCTTTGCTACGAACAATCTGTTCAAGATCTCGAGCCATCATGTCAGAGGCTGTAACACCGCCACCGCTGCTGTTGATTCGCAAGACAACGGCGCGAATGGAAGAGTCTGATGCGATCGCGTCTAGCTTCTCGCGGAAGAGGGCAACAGGATTTTCTCCCATCGAGCCCAAGCCGCTCATGTTCTTGTTAACTAGCAAGCCATCGACATCCACCACGCAAACACGACCGCATTCTTTTGAGGCAGTTCCATAAACTGGTACGCTGACAAGATGTGAAGCCGTGTTGTCGGTGCGCATGGTCGTTCGCATGTCACCGGACATTTTCATGTTACCGGTCATGCTCATCGTTCCGCGCATGATGGTGGTGATAGGCCGCGAGCGGCACCCGCACATCACGAGCAACAAGCAAACGATTAATACAGTGCGTGGCATAAGGTGCACGACCTAAGCAAAACCTGGTTTTCAAGACACCATCAACAGGTATCGGGTAGGTTCGACCCATTTATGCCGCTCAATTGGCTAGGCTGCTACGACCGCGACGAGCCCCAAAGAAGCCCTAGGATGAATAGGCTCCACAGAAATGCTGGCAAAGCAACTCTCCCCATTTCCAAACTACCACAAGATTTAAACCAAGCACGCGACAGGACATTTAGGCAATGGTTGCTGAACCACTTGGAATGTGTTATCACGATTGCATTCGCAATTGCAAAAATAGGGACTTCAAGGATCCCGTGGATTGCTTTCTAAAGAGTTTGAAATGTTGTTTATCTACAACACGCTAGCATTGGCAATGCTTCTGGGCACAAGCCTCCCCTGCTTTCTTGTTTTCGGCCTTGGGCTGACGAAGATACTCGAACGCCCGCACGATGTTGGTCTATTCACGGGAGTATCAGTCTTTGTTTCTTCGGCGATCTTGGACCTTATCATTCGACTGATTCAGCGACAACCGAAATCAATTGTCGATGCGAGAATGGGGGCACACGTCTTCTTTATTCCTCTCTGGGTACTCGGCCCATTTGTTGTTGTCCTGATCACGATTGGAGCATGGTAGTGTTTACGATTCCACTGTGCATCGCCCTTATCTTTGGTTTTTTGGTGTTGCTGTTTGGTGGGTTCATCGTATGGGCTTCTTGGCAATCTGCTCGCCCGATAACTATACGCTAGTGAACTTTGTGTCTTAGTGCCTCCGTGAGAGATTTCGGTGATTCATAGTGCTAAGAAAAGTTGTGTTACGCGTGCAGGCGCTAGGTAGCCGCACCTCTTGCGGAAGGCGAAGTCCAGTCTGGTGCATTGACGATCCGAAAATGCACGACTCCACACACCCTAAGGAACAGTTGATTCCTTCGTGGTAAAATGGTTTCAGACTTTGCAGTACAAAAAACCAGAAGCTATCTAGTTGAACGTGCAACATGACAGAAGATGCAGACCTAATTCCGGTGTTCGTCCCCGCGCTGGGAGCG
>CAUJKA010000170.1 GCA_963204965.1 Planctomycetota bacterium
GCTGTAGTCAATCTTCCGCACCTCGCCTTTGCTCAGCAGGTAGAATACGCCTGAATTGGGGCGGCAGACGATGGCCCATGTACCCCAGCCGTCGGGGACTTCAAGTTTGTGAGGGTCCGGCAGGAGTTTTCCCGTAGCCTCAGTGGCCTCGAACAGAATCTGCGCATCGTTCGTGCGGCGGTCACCCACCGGTCTGCCGATGATTTTCAGCGTCACTGCACCGCTCGTCGCAGTCCCTCTACTCAGTGGATACTCGCCAGGTCCAAGCACAACGCGAGGTTGCTTGTCAACGTTCGCGTCGGCGTCGAGCACGCGGAACTTGACAGGAGCGGTTGGCAGTTTGCCGCTGAACGAAACAGCATCGGTACGCGCGGCGAGTCGCTTAGCCAATGCATCGATAGCATCGGGAGTTTTGTCGGCGATGAACGCTTCGGTTTCCTCTGCGGTCGGAGCAGTGGCGAAAAGTTCACGGACCGCGCGATCGAGCATGCGAGTGCGCTCGGCGGCATCCGCAGGCAATGGGAGTTCTCGGTTGAGTCGTGCTTTGATGTGAGCCAACCACCAGAGCGGCCCGGAGACATGCGGATCTTCTTCGCTGATTCCGACCTCGCTGCCGTCGAGCGGTACAGGGCTGTAGGTAAGCGTCAGTTCGTCGCCCGCCGTCGCAAGCACATTCGAACCAACACGCGGTCCCGCCCATGGGCCCATGCCCGCACGCGGACCGATGCCAACACCAGGTGTGTTGATTTCGATGTACTCGCCTGGCCCTAAGTGAACAGTGTAAAGCAATGCCATCGTAGTCCACTCGATGCCAGAGACTTGAACCTCCGAGCCCTTGGCATCGGTCGCCTTCACTGCTCCCTGATGCCATGTAGGCACTTGAAGCATAACGGGGACTTGACCGCGATTGTGCACTAGTAGTCGTGCTTTGAGCGCCGCGCCAATGCGATGCTCCGTCGCGCTGGGTTCCAAAAGCCATGCCGCGCGCAAGCCACTGGGTTGTTCTTCACCCCACGAAGCATCAGCGTATTTTTTCGGCAGCGCCTCTCCCTTGCGAATAGTCTGTCTTGTTCCTTTCCAAGGTGCAGGTTCGAGGAGAGTAGCTTGAATACCCGCTACTTCATCGAGCACCGCGATGGCGTCAGCAGGTTTCCAATCGCGAGTAGCATCAAGGCGCGGAAGAATTGCATTGAGCTTCGGCACGGTTTCCCAAGTCGGGTTGTAGCCGATGAACACATTAATTGCTTTGGCCAACTCGCCGACCAGCGCGCCGGGAATGTCGCCATTGGCTCGCGCAAAGCGCTGCCAGACTTCGTAGTGCGATTGAGCGTCCTTCTGCTTTGGCTTCGGTGGCTCTAGGGCCGGTGCGAGCGAAGCAGGTGGCTGCGGGTCACGAATTGACGATGAGGCATCTGGCACGACGATTGCCTTTTCAATCGCAGCCCGCAGCGTCACTGGGATTGGAGCGGTGGCGAACTCGGCCCCTTCGTATCGGGTTACTTTCATCGCAGACGGATCGGCGAAATTCACGCTTTGCAATAGTCCCTTTTGAGAAACCCACAGTACCGTGGTGCCCTGTTCCCAACCAGCAGCCCAGGTGTCGGAGCCAACGGGGAGCTTGAGGTCAAGCGAGATGTTCTCCTTGCCTGGCGGGAACCAGGTCACACTCCCTTCGTTGATGACGCGGTTACCTTGCCCGCGGCGAGTGACTATCAGTCGCACCTCATCGCTGAGTTTATAACGTCCAGGAGTCGTGGCGATGCGCGGTCGTTTTGCAGCATCGGGATCGGGCGGGAGAACGCGGAACTTTGTTTTACCAGGTTGGATAAATCCTCGACTTTGTTTGCCGTAGGGATGCTTTGCTAAAAGTACTGCCAGATTCTTTAGGGCATCTGGGGATTTGTCGGCCGCGAACGCATCGCCTTCGGTGGTGCTCGGTGCCGCGCCATAAAGCTCACGCACGACACGATACAGCAAATACTCTCGCTCAATCGTATCTTGCGGAACTGGCATTTCGCGGGCGAGACGTTGGGCAATGAATTCCTGCCACCAATCACCGCTGTTCGGCAATTCATTCATACCAGATAACAGAGCTGCACCTGGGGAGAAGATCACTTCATCTCCTTCCTTGCAGAGAATCCATGAACCAGCGCGTAAGTCGGACCATTCCTGAAGGTCCTTGTTCTGCGCGCCAATGCCAAGGCCAGACGTTTGTACTTCACAGAACTCTCCTGGAGCGAGTCGATAGGCTTGCGGTCGCCCTCGAGTAAGCCAATCGGTAGATTCGACTTTAAGTTCGCCGCCATTGGCGAGTGTTGCCGTGTGAGTCGGTTGTTGGAATTCAGTGGTGACGAATGCGACCGGTTCTTTGCCCGAGTTGTGCAGCACGATGCGTGCCTTCATTTCCGTGCCGATGTGGTATTCTCGCGCCAGCGGCTCCAGTATATAAGCCATGCGCAGGCCGCCCTCAAGTGGCTTGCCCCAGTCTGCATTTTTCCATGCGTCAGACAACTGCTGGCCGAACCGCACGGAGCGCTGCGCGAGGTGTTCGATAGTGGTCTCGATGGGAATGGTGCTCACGGCGGCTATGTCATCAAGGATCGCGACAACATCAGCCGGCTTCCAGTCGCCTGTGTTCGAGAATCGCGGCTCCAACGGCTTCATCTTCTTCGCGACGGGACCGCCGGAAGCGTCAGGTTCGTTGTTGCGGATGAACTCTTTGACCTTGCCATGCAAAATGTTGAGCAGCCCACCGGGGATATCGCCGTTGCGCCGCGCGGTGTCCTGCCATCGTTTGTACAGTGCGCGCCCCTCTTTGGTATTCGGCTGTGGACTCTGTACACTGACGGCGGCGCGAGTGGGCGCAGTGACGAGCGTACCTTTCCATGCGCCTTCTGGAGCGCTTTCAATTTTCAGAGCGATCTCCCAGGATTGCAGAGCATCTTTGCGCAGACCTTCGATCAAACCAGACTCAAAGGAATGTTCACCCTCTTTGACTGGTGGCATCATCGGCAGGTAAACGACCTCTCGCGGCTGAAGTAGAACGTTAGTCTGGGTTGGCTGATCCGCAGTGAAAACGACGAGAATTCCCTTGGAATCGCTGAGGATAAGTTTGCGCAGATCCTTTGTCTGAACGGTGTCGGCAAATCGCTGCTGAGTCTGTGAAACGTTTTGCACTGCGAGGCAAATAGCGGGAGGCTGACCGTGAATGACGGTCGCCGCTCGCAATCCGTTCACAGTTTCGCCCCAGTCGAGCTGAGCTTCGGTGTTTAGTTCGATTTTCATGCTGGAGTTCGCAGAATTGTCTTGTAGATTCTGTTTATTTTCGTCGTCACTTGCGTGTTCGTCGATTTGTTTTCCATCTTGCGCTCGAAGCATCGCGATGGGCACAGCGATGCCAATCGCAGTGGCTAGTGCCAATCCAGCGAGTGCCACGGATACTCCGCGGCGATTGAGATTCTCGCCAAGTACGGCTGTGAGGCGACCTTCGAGCGACGACTTGCGAGCCATCGCTAGTCCGCAAGCTTGTGTCCAACGAGCCGGTGAAAGCCCCGAGACAACATCGAGCAAATGGGCCGCATAAGCTGAAGGCCTGATGCCACTAGCCAAAACTAGATCGTCACAGGATCGCTCACGTTCTACATCCAGTCGCCAAGCAGCAAACCACACGAGCGGATTGAACCAGTGCAGAGCACAGGCGATCTGCGTCAATAACTGCACAAGTGTGTCCCCACGTTTTATGTGAGCCAATTCATGCATCAAAACGGATTGCAATTGTTCCTCGCTCCACTGCCGTGCCGCAACAGGGAGCATCAGACGACAACGAAAAATGCCCCATACAACGGGTATCGTCTTCTGTGGATGGATCAGCAAAGTGATTGGGCGACGGACCTTAAGCTGCCCGCAGAGTGCCGTCATCGCGAAAACGATTGGATCTTGCGATGTCGACGAATCTTTCCGCTTCGCAGAAACAAGTTGTGAAACTTCATGCCTGCCAATAACCATCGCGAGTCGTTCGGAATTCCAGGGCATCCATCGCGCCGCAGAAAGTCGCAACATGAGAAAAACAAAACCAATCGCCCACACTAGCGGAATCGCATTCGTCCAATTCCAGTCCTTCACGTTTGACGCGGGCATTTCTTCCGGAGTCATCATCGTGGGCTCTGAGACCGGATTTGCAGTAACGGGCTGAATCTCCGGCGCTGTTGGTTGATCGACCTCCATTGGTGCCACTGATGTCGCTCGTTGTGGCATTTCAATCACTTCACCTGTCGACTTGGCGAGGGCAGGGGGGCTGACACTTTCAATAGCTGCAACGGTTGGTCGTTGTGAGCTCATCCAAGTCGGCAAAACTCGCCATTGCGGCAAGGTCGCCGACAAGATTGGCACGATGAGCAATGCGACGATCGCCATCATCCACACGAGATGTCTGGTCGCTGCCGAATCACGTCGAAGCATCAAGGCAGCAATTGCCGCCAGCGCGAGCAGCACTGTGCCTTTGATTGCAGAATCCATTAGTAGCAGGCTCGACGCACTCAACACACCGCCAGAAGTCAATATCATGCGATTCATGTTATCGGCCCTCCTTCTTAGCTTGTTCGATCAACGCAATCAGGCGCTGGCGTTCCTCATCCGACACTTGGTCTTTGCGTGAGTGCAGGTGTGCGGCGAGCGCTTCTTCAAGAGAGCCACCGAAGAAGGTCTCCAATACTTGTTCGAATGCCTGTCGCCCAGCTTTGCCCTTGGTCTGACGCGGAACGTAGATCACTTCCCGACCGTTCTCTTTCCGTCGCAAGTGCCCTTTCTCCTCGAGAATGTGCATCATCCTTCGAACCGCCATTGGCGTTGGCGGCGACGGAATGGACTCGACGACTTGGTTCACTGTCGCTTCGCCCAATGCAAAGACTGCATCCATAATTTGTCGTTCGCGGCGACTTAGTTCAGACGGTTCTGGCATTGAAACCCCCTCCCGTATCGATGGTCTCGTTTTGAATTTGAGCCTGTGCGCTAATAATGTAGCGCAACGCAACCGGGAAAGCAATACCTTTGCGTTAACTTTTTAACGCGTCGGTAGCCACCGTCGCCAGACGGTGGAAACTTCAGCCTGATTCCCCTACCGCTTGGCAGCGGTAGCTACGAGTTGGCAGCGGTAGCCACTGTCGCCAGACGGTGGATCGCGGCAACGTCAGACGTTCCACCGTCTGGCGACGGTGGCTACGAGATGACAGTGACTACAGTTCTTCATCAGCGGGACGAAATAGCCCATTCTTTCGCAAAAATGAATAGCAGCGCCAAAATCGAGTCCAAAAGTCAGGCTGCCATATCTTCAGCTCGGGATAACCAGGAACCAAACAGTCTGTGTAGGGATACGACTTGAATTGATCTGCTGCCACTAGGTTCTTGCGTTCAGGATTCCTCGCGATGTACTCAACTAAATTACAAACCTCAGTATCCAGCCTCTCTTCATCTTTGAGCACATGATCATACGGTTGATGCTGGAACTCGACGCCCAGCTTACTAAGTGGTTCTCCAAGCCGCTTTCGGAAGTACTCAGAGGCCTTCAACTGATCGCTGCCATCTTCAATTCCAAGCCAGAGCATATGCATGTGATCCGGCATTAAGCAGTAGATAGGACACGCAAATGCATATCGAAAAGCCGCGTGGGTCAGTATTTCACGAAACTTATAATAAAAGATCGGGACCAGCCAGCCGGTCTTGCGACTTTCAATAGTCATGACCCAATGAACATACGCTTGTCCACGATAGTATCCCGGCTCAAGCCTTGGCAGAGCGTCTTGCGGCTTGTTTCCCATAAGCTGGACTCACAGCAGGATTGTGTCTCGATTGTTGGTAAAGATGTATATTGTAGCCACCCGTCGCCAGACGGTGGAAGGTTTCGTAGCCATCCGTCGCCAGACGGTGGTAGCTCTCGCGTGGTTCTCTACCGCTTGGCAGCGGTAGCTACCTTTCTGAGTTGGATATTGCGACGAATCACCTTTCCAGGACTTTGCTTCACATCATCAAGCAGTTCCTGCATCGGCAACTCGGCAGTGCCAGCAGGATGCTCCAAACGGAAGCTGCCAATATCGGCGTGCGGAGGAAACTTGGTGGTCACGATTCCTTGCGAGTTCGATTCCCATTCAAATACCTGAAGACATTCTAGTCCATTAGGATAGTCAAACTTCAATTGTACTTTTTCGGCAGGATTACCATCGGGCAAGAGGACTTTTAGCTCGACATCCGGCATTGGCTTCAGGCGAACATCGCGCCGGATCGGTTGGCTGCGATCCAATTCATCGGGTAGCCGAAACACCTTCGTTTCGTATCCTAATGCCGAGATACGCATCGTCTCTCGGGTGATCTGTGGCGAGATCGGGATGAAGTTGTATTGTCTTTTCGATCCATCAACCAGTCCAAACTGCCACCATCGGTTTGTTGTCGGATCCTGATAAAAAATCTCGGACCAGAAGACGATTTCGTTGGTTGCGTCATCAACGATATTGAACTCCAAATCGACGTGAGGCGTCATCGTGAAAGTCACCGTCAGGATGCCATCCTTGATTTCCGTTTGTACGTTGGCTCGCGGTGGTTTTGCTTGAGAGCATTCGGTCATTGTGGCTGAAATGAGCGTGTAGCATCCTGCGAGGCCTTTGTCCGAGGAAGTGACTTGCAGGCATCCGAAGCTGTTTGGTATCACTCCAAAATAGGCTGCGCCCGAGTCGTCGGTTTGCTTGCTGACCCTCTCGAACTCCTCTTTTTGACCAGCCCGATGTGAATTTCGATCGTAGAACATGATGCCAGCCTTTGGGACCGGTTTCCCATCGGAGTCAACCGTTTTGACGATCAGCCTGGGCAGTTGGGGCTTGTCGGCTGCCTTATCAATTTGATGGACTTCGTCATGATCATGATCATGATCGTGATCATCAGCGATAGTAAGCGTTCCCAGGTCGATTTCGCCGTTACCAGAGCCACAGTCGAACGATTTCTCCAGTAAGATCATTTTGCCAGGGATCGCTACCGCCAACACCATTGGTCTTTCCGGTACGCCATAAATTGTGAACCGACCGTCTTCCGTGATTGCCCCGGGAACGCTCGAGTTGATAAATATGTGATTCTGGTCCTCAATCGCACTGCCTTCCGCAGTGGCTGACCACTTCATCCGCCACGCAAGTCTTTCTTCCTTGGTAACATCGTCAGTCCAGTCTTTCGGGAAGGGAATTGGCAACAAGTGGTTGCGAGCGTACACCTGTAATTTGCTCTTTTGAATGTGCTCCGGGAGTTGGAGCTTTCCAGTAACGGTTCTTCCCACACCAAGTTCTATATGAGTGTTCTTTCCACTTTCGCATTGGTAAACCGTCCCTCCAATCGCGCGTGCATGCGCTATTCCTCCGAGCGGAGGGACGCGATCGAATGAAAAGTTTCCATCCTTGTCGGTCGTGGTTTGATGAATTATCGTCAACTTTTCGCGACTGTAGGACCAAGGCAATGGGTCGAAATGCAATACGATGGTTTCGCCCGCTTGCGGCTTACCATCCAGTTTCAATGTTCCAGTGACGGACGCCCACTTTTGCAATGTGATTACTCCATGAGCTCGCAGCAGTTCCTCATGCGAAACGTTCGCAACGCCGCTTTCGTGCGTGAGCAACACGCGATACGGCTCGGTACGCTCGGGCAATCCGAATGTTCCGTCCTGCTTCGTTTTTTTCACACCACCGCTATTGAGCGGATTGATGGTTACCCCGTGTCGCGGCGTGTAAGAGACGAGGTTCACGCCAGGAGCTGGCTTACCATTCGGATCGCGGACTTTCCCCCTTACCGCCGGTACGACGATCGGCTTTGGCAACACCTCATGGTCCATCAGATATTTCCGCAAAAAGGCCGCCTCGTAGAGCTTGGAAATCTCCCATGGGTCGACATTTTCGCTCGCGTTACCCTTTTGCAGTCCATTCGAGTTCTTCTTGGCACTGTCGTCGTCGGGCGTATGCGCTGGTTGCTCTTCATTGGCCACGAGCACGATACGAAAACCGCGAGTTCTGACTTTGTCGTTTGGTGGCCCGCCGTCTTGATCGCGTGTGCCAGCCATGCACGCTCCGTCAGAGCGTAGTCCGCCCGGATCTGCAAAGCAATTGCCCCCGCGTGCAATTCGAGACTCACCGGAAGTCGGACCGGTCGGATCGATAGTTGGCTGCGTGGCCGGAGGCCCAGACCAGTCCGAACACCACTCGGAAACACTGCCGAGCATATCGTGAAGTCCCCAGGCATTTGGCACCTTACTGCAAACTTTCCTGTGGCCAAAGCTGCCTTCTGTGCCTATCTCCGAGTTCTCGAACACCCACGCGATGTCATTGATTTCACCGTATCGACACTCTTGCAGACCAGCGCGGCAGGCGTATTCCCACTCGGCTTCGGTCGGAAGTCTAAAGCGATGCTGAGGAACGATTTTTGTGAGTTCCTGGCAATAAGAGGATGCGTCGAACCAAGAGACCTGCTCGACTGGATTGTCAATACTATGTTCGTGTTCCATCGCCCCAGTGGAACTACGATTAAAGGGTCTCCAGAACGATGGGTTTTTCCCAGTTACCATTTCATATTGGGCTTGGGTGGTTTCGGATTCCGAAAGCCAAAACCCGCGTGAAATCCTGACATAATGTTGAGGGACAAAAGCACTGCCATATTGCGATCTCTTATTCTCAGGTGATCCCATCAGGAACTCACCTGCCGGACACCATCGGAAAGAAAACGATTGGCCATTCACCGTAATGGTTCTGCGTGTCCCTGACCAACGTGTTTCGTCTTGTACAGGCAAGTGTGAAGTTGCGTCAGCAAATGAAACTCGTACTCGCGATAGAGCGGAGAACTGTTCAGCCCCGCCAGCATCGATCGTGATTGCAAATTCAGTCATGTTCTCCATTTCGACAGGCTTCTCCAGATGCAGCAACAATTGGTGAACGCGATGTTTGTCTGTAAACTCGGGCACTTTCCATCCGGTATCTGACAAGTAGTCGATGCAATTCGCGGTCGAATCATCATTGACATCGCCTGTGAACGTGCATTTTGAAAATTCCAGTTGAATAGTCTGGCCATCACTTTGTTTGAGATGCGGCTTCACCTCAGCGAGCATCGCGGGCTTACTGTTGATCGATTGAGCGGAATCACTCGGCAGGATTTCTAATTGGACGACGGATACCTTGGATGGCAAATCTGCTGGTGAGAAATGCAAGGCATACTCTTGCCATCGATCCGTTTGATTCAACTGAACCGATCGATCGTTTAGGATTTCAGAAGTTCCCGAACTTACGAAATTGACGTGTTTGGGTTTCGCAGCAATAAACAGATGAGTTGAAGACGGCACCTTATTCGCGCTGGTATCCGGTTTCTCACCGACCACAATCGAGTCGTTGTCGCGATCTGGCTCCGTTGCTTTTCGCGACTTTTTTGCGGTATCGCTTTGTTCAGTAAGAGTTGGCGTTGGTTCCCGATTCACTGACTGTGCCAGTGACCAATACGGCAACGCGATAGCGGCAAGTACAGCCATGGCCACTGCACCAGGCCATGATAAATTGCCAGAAACATTCGATGACAGAATCATCTTCAATCTCCTCTCAAACGAAGCGACGTTGCCGGCTCCCAGGGCCATGACTGGAACTGGAGCACCGCTTGCGGGTTGCGATGAAAGGAGCAAGAGTATTTCCGCGTATTCGCGACGACTGTCTGGATTGGTGGCGATGGCCAAAGCATCGCAGGACATCTCGGCGGTTTCACGCAGTTGTCGCCTCACGTACCAGAACAATGGATTCCACCACCAGAGTATGCTGGCCCCAAGTTCCAACCATGTGATCCAATGATCGCAACGACGCAGGTGAGCTAACTCGTGAGCGATGATGCCTCGCGAACGCACAACATCGGCTTGGCTCGATAGTGAGTCAGGCCAAGCCAACTTAGCTGAACCCGCGCACCATAGAAACGGCGAAACGACCCCTTTTACGATCACGCAGACCGGAGCTTTCATGCGTAGCAGAGACGCGACGCTGGCAACTTCCGCTTTCAAATGCGGCGGAGCAACTTCGCCGCTACGAACCAACCGAGCGTAACGGGCAAGTCGTCGCAGTTGACTGAAGGCACAACCAATCGCTCCGATAAACCATGCTAGAATCGCTGTCGTGGCAACAATTGGGTACCAGTTCGTCGGCGTGGTCGGGTGAGCTTTTTCATTTGCGTTATCCGCCACGACCGGAACGTCGGTAGGCAGCGAGCTTGGCTCAATACTCGGGGCAGACACTGTCGGAACCACTGCCGATTCGATCGGAACTGAGCGAGGCTCGATGAGCTGCGACATTGTCGTTGCAGGTGATGGGTCAAGTGGTGCTCCTTGGTGGGCTCGTTGATGGACGGATAGCTGCGACCAGGCCATGCTTTGCAGTTCATCAACACTCCAGGGCCATACGACTACGGGTGGTGTGAGGAATTTCAACAAGATCACCAGCCACAGTAGATGCTGTACTGCTGGTCGATCGCGAAACAGACGACAAGCCAGCACCACGCAGGGAATCATCAGCAAGGCAGCCAGGGTGTTCTGGCCGAACCACCACACGAGCTCGTTCATTTCCCGCCTCGCTTCTTGCCAGTAGGTTTGATCGAATCGATCATTTCGCGAAAGCGGGCAAGTTCATTGGCCGAGAATTGATGTTGCTGAGCAAACGCCAGTACCAGCGGCAGTGTCTCCCCATCGCACAACTCGCTGGCCAAATCGTTCATGCGCGCTCGCATCTCGTCCTCGCGCGACACGGCGGCTTCGAAGACAAACGCAAACTGGCTTTTATCGCACCGGACGTAACCTTTCTTCTCCAGCCTTTGAAGCAACGTAATCACCGTCGACCGCGACCACTCCTGACCAGCTTCGGTAAACTTGGCCAGCACATCCTTCACGCCCAGCGGCCCATGGTCCCAGAGAACCTTGAGGACTTCCCGCTCAGCGTCGCTCATCGGCAGTCGTTCTGCGTCCGCCATCTTCACAACCTCCACACGGGAGACATCGCGTCTGACCACTTCGCAAAGTATCCAGACTGTTTACGTGGTGTAAATATAGGCAATCGTTTACACTGCGTCAATAGTTTTTTTGAAGCCTGAGGTGCGAGGAGCTTTTTGGATTTTGGGGAAAACTTCCCACAGCTTGTAAACGTTAGCAGGTTTCTTCGAAGCCACCGTCGCCAGAGAGACTGGAGTCAAATAATTGTAGCTACCGTCGCCAGACGGTAGATGCCGGTCTTCGTAGCTACACTAGACAGAGGGTGGACGTGTTACCCTTATCTTTCAGGCTCGACCTCGAACAATACGACATGAAACGAGTGTTCGCCGATTGGTGCCATAAACACCAGCCCAATCTTCGGTGCCTGCCCCTCGTAGAATAGGTGACCGTCAGCCTTATCGTAATTGACCTCCGAATAGGGCGAATAAAGATCTTTCTCTTCTGGCATGTGAAGATGAGTGTTCATGTCGACGCGCAGCTGAATTTGCTGACCTGCCTTGCGAATACCTAAGAATCCGTTCAAGCTTCCACTAATGTCTGCAGGAATTTTAGCTGGGTTTGGTCCTTGCGCAGGGTCAACCACTGGTAAGAACAGTGAGGATATTCCAGTTCTCGATATCGATTGTTGGGGCCACATGTGAATCGACGATTTATCGGCGATTATTACCTTACCAAGTGTACTGAGCTGACTCCGAAGTTCGGTAAGCTCTTCTTGAGTAAGCAGTTTAAAGGAGTATTGAGATTTATTTGCTTGCGTTAGATTTTTGGACCAATTCCCCTGCGCGGTAGCTGGGACTACAACGGACTCGTACGCGACTGTCTTGCGGTCCGAGCGATAGTAAGCGAGGTAGGCAAAGATTAAGGACAGAATCACCATGACCAGCATGAGCGTTTTGAGGCTGAATTTCATAGTACTTTGCAATTGCGTGGGGAGACGTTATCGCGGCGGACGAATCGATCGGATTATGAATGGTCTGCAAGTAACTGATGATATTCGAACTTTTTCGTACAATCTTGGGAATCGGTAGGAAAAACTGGTGTGGCGACAATCATCCACGTAGCAACCGTCGCCAGAAGGTGGATGCCTTCCCGTAGTTCTCGCTAAGTTCGATCCACCACCGCTTGGTAGCTTGGTAGCAGTGGCTACACGCCTTAGGCGTTCCTATTGTGTCTTAAGCCCGAAGGGCTGGCATATCCTCTGCACTGGGTCGAAGGCCCCGGTGACAATGGACTGTGAAGCGAAAAGGCCCGAATGGCCGACATACGAATCACTTTTTCGCCTACCATGAACCCCATTTGATGTGTCAGCCCTTCGGGCTTGGGATAGACTTAGCTGTTGAAGTCATCTGGACAAACACTGATAAACTCTACGATTGCGGTGGAATGCCGATTGAATTGGGATTCGCTTTAAGGAACTTATTCAGTTCCTTTTCAGCTCCCGATTCGGTTTGAAAGTCGATATCGATCACAAACCATTTTTCATCGGTGAGCTCCAGCGTGAACACCAAGAATCCATCGCGCCGGCCATCAGGGTTCTTGTGCTTTTCTTCGAGCTTGATCGCCACAGAAGTCGCCAAAGCTTGGGTCGGTTTCGTAGGATCGTTGATATAAACCGTTTCGATCTTTAATCGTTGGACATTGAGAAGCTCTGGATGCTCTCGAATGCGCTTAGGATCCGCTGGAGAGTTCTTTGCCAAAGCAGAAGCCTGCGCGACATCACCCGAAATCGCCGAAGCAACGTAGGCTTCGACCACGGAACGGGCATTCGCGAGGATTCTCTCCAGAGGCGTTACAGTTTTCGTTGCAAAGTCTGATTTGAGCCTAACGACTCGTGGCGTGACTTGAGACCTATTCGACGTCCACCAATCGCTCAATTGTGCCACAGTCGAATCTTTGGGTTGACCAAACAAGTCAATTAGAGCGCATCGACAACTCTCGCGCAACGAGCCGCTTCCATCGCGTTCGTGGTGCGATAGATTGATGGACTCGTCGAGACCAAAATCATTAGGTTTGGCTTTGTCGAGTAGCCATTCAATCGCAGTTTGATCGCCGAGTTCCGCAAGACCCACAGCGGCAACGAATCGTGCATCTGGCCACGTTCCACCGAGGTTGTCACGCCACACATGCAGGTTCGTGTTAGTGCGATTGGTTACAGGCGGAGTATAAGGGTCTGCACTCGGATTTTGAGGATTGAGCGCTACATCTTGTAAGAATGGCTTTGCATCAGGGTGATGCAGTGCTCTCGCAGCCCGTACAAAATCGACAATGTCTGAACGCGTTGCCTTGTGACCGTAACTAACAATGGCCTCCAAAGCACTGAGCTCAAAGTCAAGGATTTCTTGAGGCCGAGTCTCGCTCGGCTTTGAGTGTTGTTGGGTCGACGCAGGGGCCGTACTCCATCGACTCTGCCCCCAAGTTAGAAAAGCTCTCGTAAGCACAGCCAGCAAATTGCGTCTGGCTTGGTAAGTCGATTCGCCTCCTGCGCAAGCCCTTTTAAAGTGATCCAGAACATGTTTTGCGAACTCGATGTTGCTCGTCATGCGAGTTGCGGCAGTTGCGATGTAGCTTTCGGTAGACTTCCAGTCCATCTTAGCGTTGGCAAGGAGCTTTTCCATTGCCTGATAAGCCTCATCAGCCGTCGCTTCCTCCATTGCGTCTTGAAACAGTTGTTCCGCTGGGGTTTGATTGCTTTCCAAAGAAGCTCCCAGTACACCTTCTTCCCAACGAACGTTTGGGACTTGAGCCAGTGCTTTGGTAATCGCGTCACGTCGTACAGACGGCTTGCCGGTCGAATTAGCCTCTTGGTTCATCAGGCCATTTGGATCGCGGACGATCGCCAACGCGATATCGCTGCCTGGACCAGCTTCGCGAAAGTTCACTTGAACATCATCGATCGCGTCCAATGCCTGAACCAGTTTGACGTATTTGGCGTTATTCTGCCCAAGCACACGATTGCCACCGTAAACATCCACGATGATCTTTGCGGCTTTCGTCTTCAGCGAAGTCTTTTGGTCCTGCTTCATCCCAAGCGGTATCTCTAGTCGTTCGCCGGGCTGAAGCGCTTGATCACGCCAAAGTGCAGTAAAGCCCACAGAGCTACCACTGCGAAATGGAGAGTTGATCCAGTCCATGTTGATCAGCCTTTCGACCCATGCGGAGTCGGGGGCAATATACGCTTGGAGCCAAAGCTCGGGCTGTTGCTCCTGCGGTTGCCAGTTCAAAGCGGCCATGACTGCCGCGCTGGGTTTGCCAAGGAAGCGTCCAATTTTTACTCTCACATCTCCTGCCGGGATATCGAGCTCTAAAGGCAACTGCGTGGGTTCGCCAAGCTTCAGCAATTCCGCGCCGACGCAATACTTGGGACTAGGCAGTTTGAAAAACTCGCTCCCTTCGACCGGAAGTCGCTTGAGTGATTCGTTTTGAGGCGTATTTCCCTCGTTAAAACTTCGAGCTTGTCCATTGGCGATCAGGTAACGAATACTGACTTTGCTGTTTGGCGGTGGGCTCCAAAACCAGCTAGTATTCATTTGCTGCATACTCGGTGCAAGCTGGGAAATGTTTCTCGTGATGTGTAACCCAATCTCTGCCCCCACATACTCAATACCATTCGTGATCGTCGGGAATGACGAAAACTCTTGCTCTTTAAAAGAATCGCTTCCTTCTGGTTCTGGAGCATATTGCGTCCATCTGTCCTCCGTTAGTCCGCCAAATCGCAGCCCACTGATCTTCTCGGGTGACGTCGCTAGGTCAGAGCTGATAACTAGCTTTGAAGTTTTACCGGGAGTTGGCGCGACGAGGATAGCATCAACCCCTCTCTCAAATTCAACATTGAGCCGACTGCGGAGACCAGTCAAATACCAACCATCCGCAGTCTTCGCTGATAGTTCATAGTGTCCATACGGCAAGTTTCGATTGACCGACAAGCCGCTTGTTTTCGAGGTCTCATTGATCTCAAGAACTTGACCACCCGGTTCTTTGGCCAATTGGCGCAGACTGACCTTCACGCCTTCAAGTGGTTTACCTTCTTCATCATGGACAACAATCTTGACGGGAGGATATTCGGGAGGTGACTTGGATGACGAACTGTTGGTCGATGAAGTAGAGGTTGGTGGTGTTGATGTATGAATTCTACGTAATCGAAAGGCATTGTTTTCCGTACCTTTTGTCTCGAAGGAGTCTGGGAATTGAACAGGCGGTTGACCTTGTCCGTTTAGCGCACTTTCTGCTACCGCTGGCGTCATGATGTACATCAGCGCATCTCCATCGACCTCAAAAATCCCATAACCAATCGTTGGGATCTCCTCGTTGCTGCCCAGGCCAGGCATCATCGTAGTCATGCCATGAAACGTTAACTTGTTACCATCAACTTCGACGCGATGGCTGCCACTGCCCATGCCATTAGCTCCATCTCCCGCTTTCACCGTCCACATGTCACCGGTGATCGTTAATCGTGCCATCGACGGTTGCGTTTTCACTGTTTTATACTCCCTTTTGACACCGTCGGACTCAACAGAGATGAACTCCCACTCACCTTGCAGCGTCACGGATTCAGCCTTGGCTTTCAGCCCGTAAAAGACGTCATTGATTCGCCAGCCCATTTCTGTCTTGATCAAGCCGAATTCATTTTTGCCAGTTGTCTCCGTTGCCACTGCTTTGTCGCCATCTTGCTCGACGGTATATTCAAAAACTCGGAGCTCTTTCTTGGCTTTAGGTTCTTCGTACTTTTTGTGAAGGGCGGATAGTTTCATAATGAAGCTACGAGCGTTAATGAGCTCCGCGGAGCCACTTGTCAACAATTGGACGAGTGGACTCTCTGCGGTGGCTTCCGCAGCCTCGGCAAACTTGTCGACTGAACGATCGGCGATCTCTTTGTGTGCCAACGCCAACGTGAGCAAAGATTTGCCCGCTTCAGTGCTCCCAAACTCCTCTGCGAGAATCTGTTGCAACTCCACTAGTTCTTCGGGATGACGCGGCTTACTGTGAGGAGCATTCTCGGAATACTGCAATTGCATGATCGACGTTAGCAAGTACGAGGGCACGAAGTCCTCGAATGCATGGTCCGTCCAACAATCCATAAAGCCGGGTCCGTCGCCTTTTGTCTGACAATCTGCAGCGTGCTTCATGAGCGCATCGGGCGTTTCAAAGCGGAAGGTGGATGAGCCGTCACTTGCGTTGACCACTGGTTTAGCATATCGAATCTTGACCTGTTCCGTTGTGCCGCGTTTCAACGAGACTTGGTCATTCTCAACGACCATGCCATCGAGCTTTGTATCCAATTCCACAACGTACGTGCCCGCAGCAACTCGAACTGAATTGCCGGACTTGGTCACAGTCAACTTCTCAACGACTGTATCGCCCTGCATGATGCGAATCGGAACGTTTTCCAACTCCGATTCGATCGTCAACGTGCCTTTCCCCAGCTCCAGCACAATCAAAACGCCAGCGAAGAGCAGGGCACAAGCACCGGTCGCGGCGGCGATGAACTTGCCGATGGGTGGGCGACGAGTTTTTTTCGGGGCTAGCGAGGCGACAGCTTCAGGCAATGGCATCGCGGCCGGTTGCTGCACGTGAGCCAAGCATCCTTCCAGCAGATCGGCAACTTGAGCCGCGGATTCGAAGCGATCTTCAGGTCGCTTGGCCATCAGTCGCTCAATGAAATGACCGAGCCAGACAGGAACATCCGTGTTGACTTCGCACACCGGAGTTGGCTTGTCGTTGGCAATGCGATGCAACACTCCGTAAGTTGTCTCGGCGCGAAATGGCGAGCGCCCGGTGCACATTGCATACAACACACCTCCGAGCGAAAACTGATCGCTGCGCGCGTCGATGGGTTCACCGCGAGCTTGCTCGGGAGACATGTACTGAGGCGTGCCTGCAATGACACCGCTGCAGGTCATCGATGCGTCGTCGACGGCGCGTGCCAAGCCAAAGTCGGTGATCGTGACTCGCTCAACCCCTTCCTCAAGCAGAATATTCGCTGGCTTGATATCGCGATGCACCAAGCCTTGTTCATGAGCCGCAGCCAACCCGGCCGCGATCTGCGCGCCAATCCTTAGTGTATCTTTCAGTGGCAAAGGTCCCTGCGAGTCGATTCTTTTCTGTAACGAAGCACCTCGCACGAAAGGCATCACCAGGTACGGATTCGCATCCTCGCTGGCAACACTGTGAATGGCGATGACATTGGGATGCAGAACCGCCGCGGCCGCTTTGGCTTCGCGAGCGAATCGCTTGCGAGCTGATCCGCTGCTGGCCAGATGTGGTGCCATGACTTTAATGGCCACGATGCGATCGAGCGAACGATCATGAGCTTTCAGTACTACGCCCATGCCTCCAGCGCCAACGACGCCGGTGACTTCGTAGCCACCGATGCGACCCAGCGATTCTGGATCGTCGGTTGGCGCGAGTTGTTGGAGAACCAACGCGATCTGTGGCGAGTGAACCGTGCCCGAACGACTGTCGCCGATCGCGGCAGTCGCAAGCTTAGTACTTCCGCCCAGTAAGTTGGATGCTTCCCGCCATACCGATTGTTCTGCAGCCCGGCTCTCTAGTTCTTCGCGACAATCCGAGCACTCGTCCAAATGCGAAGTAAGCATTTGCTCCTCGCATTGGTTTAAGTCATTCTTCAAGAACGCATCCAGCCAGTCACGATTGCAGGTTTGTTGGTTCATGATTGCGCTTCCTCGATTTCAGCGACAGCAGTACGAAGGCGTTTCATAACGCGACTCCGCGCGGCATAGATCGTTCCGATAGATTTTCCAAGTTCTTGCGCAGCATCTGCGTTACTCAGGCCGCCGATGACTGTCATTTCAAAAGCTCGCCACGTCTCTGGATCGACGTCTGTGCGAACACATACAGCCGCTCGTAAGTACAGTTCGCGGCGATACTCCACCTCAATCAATGAATCGGTCTCATCGTCGTGTGGATTGCCAGCCCGTTCGGGAAGGTCAGTCAGCAAATCCTGAAACGAAGACGTCCCCGTGGCTTGGTCCGGCGGACGTCGTGAGACCGCATTAACGATGGCGTTCCTGGCGACTCGTCGGAGCCAATGCCGAAACCGTGTTGTTTCACTCGACTTTTCCCAACGACCGATCGACGACGCCACTGCCATGAGAACTTGCTGTGTCAAATCCTGAGCGTCGGCATCCTGCATCCCGCGTGCAATCGCAATTCGATGGATCACAGGCCGATAAAGATCGACGAATTTTCCCCAAGCATCCCGATTGCTCGGGTCTTTGACCTGAATAATCAGGCTTTCACGTGTTTCGGGAAATTGTGTCACGGCGATCTCAGGTGTCAGGAAAAACTCGCTTCTAAAGGGCTAAACACAGATTTCCTAGATTCTGACACAAAAACGGGCGGTCAGCGAGAATCAGGCCTGAAAGGCACGCTGAGAAGCTTGTGAACCGCAGGGGGCTAACCGCTTTTGCTACTTCACGATTCAAGTTGCTTGGGCTTCAGCTCGAGTGTTAGCTCAAGATTGGTGTAGTCAATGCGTAGTTCTTTCGCCAATAGAAGACCAACACCAAGAAAGAGGAGTTTGGCTGGAGTTCGCAATGACTTCCAACGATTCCTTTCATCGAGTTTGCATCCCGAAATGCACCGCAGCGGCATGACCTATCCGAAATGTATGCACTAACCGATCGGGATACTTTCGCCTGGAACTGCCAATCGCGTCACTCATCGAGTCAGCAACGAAATAATCGCCAGAAATAGGCTCAATGGCAACGAATCGATTCAGATGCTCGACTTCTAGTTTGCTTTTTAACGAGGCAAAAATTGGACGCGCAGCAGCGGCAACAGATTGTTGGTTATTCAATGTAAGCTCCTTATTACGTAAGCGATACTGAATTCCAATCATACCATGGAGTTGGCGAATTTCCCACAAACTCATTCCCAACCACTTCAGTTGTTTAGCAAGCACACTAACCCACTGGCGACCGTGGCCATAAGCGGGAAGTAATGGCCCAATCCACCGTCTGGCGATCTGGCGACGGAGGCTACGATTGATGTCGACGATGATGCTATTTCTAATTCTTTCGAAATTCTGGTTGACCGACGTGGAGGGAATCTCTATTATCTAGTTAACTAGAGATTGATGGGTTTTCTGGAGGCGATACAAATGGCGAGACCGAGTTCGGAGCACCCAACGGAGTTGGAGTTGCAGATCCTGAAGATAATGTGGGACGCGCAGCCCATGACGGTACGCGAAGTCCGAGATGCACTCGAACAAAGTGGTCGCGATCTAGCGCATACAACTGTCATCACCATGCTGAGCACCATGGTGGATAAAGGACAGATTGAAAAGCTTGAGCCACTGCAAGGTAAAGCGTTTCGATTCTCGCCGCTTATCGGCCGCGACGATGTTTCCAAAGGCATGCTCGGTGATCTAGTCGAACGTGTCTTTGATGGTTCGGCCGAAGCGGTGATGCTGAGCTTGTTTGATGTCAAAGAACTCAACGAAGATGAGCTAGCCAACTTGAGAAAGTTACTCAACAAAAAAATGCGGGAGTCTAAATGATGAGTGCTTACGAGATTGATTGGTCCGAATTGTCATTGCAATGGTTGATCACGTTCTCGCACTTTCTGTGGCAAGCGTGTGTCGTGGGGCTCGTTCTATTCGTTGTCCAACATGCGGTCGAGTCTCTCCGCAGGCACCTTCATACGCGCAGCCGCAACATGGGCAACCCTGTTGGTTGCGAAGAGTCCGAGCTTCCTCCTGCAACCATTCACTACGCGATCGCCTGCCTCGCCTTCTTCTTGCTACCGATCATTGTGGTCGCGACATTCGCTTGGGTGCATCAATCGCGAGGTTCAATCGTGGCGACGGCATCCTCTCTATCACCCAGTGAGCCCGCAACTGGCTCGATGCCAACGATGACAGATTCAGGCGTTTCCCTAATGCCCCCGCTGGCGACGCCAACGAATGCAGCGATACCAATTACAGAACGTAGCGAACAACTGACTAGTGAAGCGATTGGCTCTTCACAATTGCCGCAGATTCAAGCATTTGCGCCATACATAGTGTTCGCCTATGCTGTCGGAGTC
>CAUJKA010000171.1 GCA_963204965.1 Planctomycetota bacterium
GTCGATCACAAGTCGCGGGATCTATTGGTCTGCGTGTTGATCTTGCTTCGCGGTCGCGAGCTTGATGGCGGCTGCGCAGGCTTTGGCTGGGCGGCCTACAACGACTCGCCATTAGCGACGCGAAGCATCGTTCTTGCCTCAGCATTTCTCGGCATCAACCTTCAGTGTGCTCGATGCCACGATTCTCCTTACCACTCGACGACCCAAGCGGACCTATTCGCCACTGCGTCGATGATGGCTCGCAAGCAACTGACCGTACCGACTAGTAGCACGGTCGCACCCGGCTTCTTCGAGAAGAACAAAGAACGACAATCGCTGATCAAGGTCACCTTGGCGACAGGAGTGCCCGTAGAGCCGAAGTGGTGCTTCGCGGACGCGACAGGAATGCAAGACGATCCATCAGTCGACGCGCTGCTGATGTCGCCCGAGGACTCGCGAGAACGACTTGCAGCACTCGTGACGTCACCCAACAACTTGCGTTTCGCCTCGGTAATGGTGAATCGAATTTGGAAGCGATTGATCGGAGCGGGATTGGTCGAGCCCGTCGATGATTGGGAAAATCAGCTTGCCAGTCACCCCGAATTGTTGGAGTGGTTGGCGAAGCAATTCGTTCAGTCCGGCTACGACATGCGCGAGCTGATGCGCACGATCATGACCAGCCAACTGTATCAGCGCGCGGCAGTTGGGAATAACTTGAACGCGAACTCTACCGACCGGTTCTTTGCGGCTCCGGATCGACGGCGATTAACCGCAGAACAGATCGTGGATTCGATGTTTGCTGCTTCCGGTCACGTGATGAAGACCGAAGAGCTAACGTTTGACAACGACTCGCGACGCCCTGCGGACGTCATGATCAGTTTGGGCAAACCGCAACGAGCTTGGCAATTCGCAGCGCTCTCCAACGAACGCGATCGACCCAGTTTGGCGTTGCCTCGAGCCCAAGCAATTACCGACGTTCTTTCGGCCTTTGGTTGGACCGGCTCACGTCAGAACGCCATATCGACACGCGAAAGTGCTCCAGATGTGTTACAACCAGGGATCGTCGCAGGCGGCGTCATGGCAACTTGGATTTGCCGAGTCTCCGACAAGAGCCGATTGGCAGATCTTGCACTATCGAGACAGTCGCCCGAGGAGCTAGCCGAGTCGCTGTTCTTGAGATTCTTATCGCGGCTCCCAAACGATCAAGAAAAACGTTCGCTAGTGGAGTCGTTGAGCATCGGATTTGATCAACGAAAACTTCCCGAAGAAAGCGTTGTCACTCCATCCAAGCTGCCGCCGCTGGGGATCGTGGGATGGACCAATCACTTGCGCAGTGAAGCGAATGAGGTCATGTTGGAGCATGAGCGACGAGCTCGACTTGGTGATCCGGTGGACCCACGTATCGAATCTGAGTGGCGAGAATCGTTCGAGGACGTTGTTTGGGCTTTGATTAACTCTCCCGAATTTGTTTGGGTACCCTAGACTTCAAAGGAATTGTGATGAACTTCATTCCTCGACGACAAGCATTGGCTGCGCTAGGTAGTCTTTCAGTTGCACCACTAGTTGGTCGTACGGCATTTGCAGGCGACAAACCAACTGGAGCCGAACGACTTCGCGGTAAAGCTAAGCATGTTGTCTCAATCTGGCTTGGCGGCGGCATGGGACAAATCGATACGTTCGATCCCAAGCGTCGCGGTGATCCTAAGGCGAAACAAGCTGGCTCGTACTACGATTCAATTGATACTTCCGTCGCCGGAGTTCAGGTCTGCGAACATCTTCCTAACTTGGCAAAACGTATGGAGCAGGTCACGGCCGTACGATCTTGCTTCCATGATGTGATCGACGAACATGCGGCAGCCACCAATCGCATGCACACGGGACGTCCGGTGAGCGGCACGGTGACCTACCCGTCGCTCGGATCTGTTGTTGCACATGAGTTAGGTCCAGTCCAGGAAGGATCGCCACCCTACGTGCTGATCGGATATCCTAACGTAACGCGAGGTCCCGGTTTTCTGGGCTCGAAGGCGGGCTATTTGTATCTCACCGAGACTGGCCGAGGCCCCGCTGGTCTTTCCAGGCCCGAAGGAATCTCTTTAGCTCGTCAGGATCGTCGCGAAAAGCTGTTGGCAGGCCTTCGATCACAGTCTCAGCAACGCACGGCGGGCGATGCGGCTATCGAAGATTACGATGCTACGATAGAACAGAGTCTACGATTGGCCGGCCCAGAGTTTTCAAAGGTCTTCGATCTGAGTCAAGAAGCGGACGACTTGCGAAACCGCTTCCGAAGTGAGTTCGGTCAACGACTGCTGCTGTCGCGTAGGCTGCTGCAACGCGGAGTTCGTTTTATCGAGGTTTCACACAATCTGAACTTCATCAACGGAACCGGCTGGGATGTACACAACGATGGAATTCTCAAGCAGCACGAGCTCATTCGTGACTTGGATCAAGCCATTGCGACCTTCATGGATGATCTGGCCAAGAACAACATGCTTGACGACACCCTAATCGTCATTACCAGCGAGTTTGGTCGACCACCGCAGTTTGATGGAGGTGGTGGGCGAGGTCACCAAGGAAGTGCATTCACTTGTGTTTTGGCTGGCGGAGGAATGAAACACTGCGGAGCCTATGGTTTGACTGATGATCTTTCGGAAAAGATTGTCTCTGATCCTGTCAGCATTCCGGACTTTTTCGCGACCATCCACGCGGCCTTGGGCATCGACTGGCAGAAGTATCTCTACGATGGCGATCGTCCGGTGCCGATTACAGACAATGGCAATCCTATTCGCTCTCTCTTCGGATAATCAACATGCGAACTCATTTGCCGCTGGCTGTGGCGTTGTTACTTGTCTCTTGCAACCTCACGCAGGCCGTCGAGACCACTGGGCCTAAAGCCCGACCCAACATCGTCTTCATTATGGCTGATGACCTTGGGTATACCGATGTCGCTTGTTTTGGTAGTAAGTACTACGAAACCCCCAACATTGATCGACTCGCCTCTCAAGGCCTTCGGCTGACAAACCATCATCACTGTCAGAACTGCACGCCCACCCGAGCTGCCTTGATGAGCGGTCAGTACGGAGCTCGAACCGGAGTCTACACGGTTGGTGGTATTGATCGATTCGATTGGAGCAAGCGACCGCTTCGACCTGTAGACAACGTAACCAACTTACCTCTCGAGCTAGATATCTTTCCAAAGCAGCTCAAGAAAGCGGGTTACGCGACGGGCATGTTCGGCAAATGGCATATTGGCGAACAGGGAGAATATCATCCTGGGCAACGAGGCTTTGATGAGGCCGTTTGTAGTGCAGGTGAACATTTCAATTTCAAAACCAATCCCAAGGTAGACTATCCCGAGGGACAGTATCTCGCCGACTTCCTGACCGATAAAGCGGTTGACTTTATTCAAAGGCATAAGGACGAGCCGTTCTTTCTATACCTACCGCACTTTGGCGTTCACTCGCCGCATGATGCTAAGCCGGCTTTAGTTGAGAAGTTCAAAAACAAACAAGCCGTCGATGGTCACGGCAATCCCACGTACGCCGCCATGATCTATTCGGTGGATGAAAGCGTTGGACAAGTGCTTAAGACACTTGAGGAACTAAAGTTAAGCGAAAATACGATCGTGATTTTCACCAGCGACAACGGTGGCGTCGGAGGTTACGTTCGCGAAGGAGTTAAAAGAAGCGGCGACATCACTGACAATGCGCCTCTGCGAAGCGGCAAAGGCAGTCTGTACGAAGGTGGTACCCGCGTTCCGTTCATAGTTCGATGGACAGGTGTTACCTCGGCTGGCTCGATGTGTGACGTCCCAACGATTCATGTGGACGTATATCCGACCATGATTGAATTGGCTGGTGCGCAGAAGCCAAGCCATGATTTAGACGGCGAGAGCTTAGTAAAACTATTTCAAGAACCGCAAACGAAACTCAGTCGCGAGGCGATCTACCAGCACTTTCCAGGTTATCTCGGAGCCGGAGCTGACTCATGGCGAACAACACCAGTCAGTTTAGTTCATGCTGGAAATTTTAAGCTGATGGAGTATCTCGAAGATGGTCGTCTTGAGCTCTACGACCTGAGCAAGGATATCGGCGAATCGAAAAACTTGGTCGAGGCCTTGCCTGAAAAGACAAAAGAACTGCACGCGAAATTAGTTGCCTGGCGCGCATCAGTGAATGCTCCGATGCCGACCAAGAACAACACTGCGGAGAGTTCTGATGAGCCTAAAACAAAGAAAAAAGGTGGCAAGAACAAGAAAGCCGAAGGCGATAAGTAATTCTATGCAGTCGAATCAATGGAATCGAAGGCAATTTCAAAGTCTTCTGAGTTGTTCTCTAATCTCCGCAGCCTCTATTCCAGTTTGGGCGAAAGGCAACGAGCTAGACAGTGACGTGGTTATCATCGGCGGCGGATTAGGCGGCTGTGCGGCAGCACTTGCAAGTCTACGAAATGGGCTGCAAGTTACAATGACCGAACAGACCGATTGGTTGGGTGGTCAGTTAACCAGCCAAGGCGTTCCACCCGATGAACATCAAGCCATTGAAACACACGGAGCGAATCGAAGTTATCGCGAACTGCGTACAGCGATACGAGATTACTACCGCAAACACTATCAATTGACCGAGCTGTCCAAAGCTGATCCGCACTTCAACCCTGGCCGCGGAAGTGTTTCAAAACTTTGCTGTGAACCACGCGTTGCTGTGGCAGTTCTGGACCAACTATTCGAGCCCTACATCGCTTCTGGCAAGTTGAAGCTCTTGCTGCAAACCGTTCCCGTCTCGGCTGACGTCGATGGGGATCGCGTGCGCGCCATTGAAGTCGAGTCCGCGGATGGAACGCGGCGTCAACTGACGGGCCGTTACTTTGTAGATGCGACAGAGCTCGGTGATTTACTTCCAATGACAAAGACGGAATTTATCACAGGATCTGAATCGATCGAACAAACTGGCGAACTGCACGCTGGTAGCAAGGCGAATCCAGCCAATCAACAAGCTTTCACAGTTTGCTTTGCCGTCGAATATGATGCCGATTCGGAGCACTTGATCGATCGTCCCCGAGATTATGATTTTTGGCGCGACTTTGTGCCTCAATTGAATCCCGCTTGGTCAGGCAAGCTACTGGATTTGTCGTACTCCAATCCGCGAACACTTGCGCCCAAGAAACTGGGGTTTGATCCAACTGGCGCTCCAACGGGATCGTCGCTCAACTTGTGGAACTACCGCCGCATCATCGATCGTCGACAATTTTCTCCAGATCAATTCAGTCGAGACGTCAGTCTGATTAACTGGCCGCAGAACGATTATGTGCTCGGCAATCTAGTGGGTGTAACTGATGCTGAATCGCAACAGCATATTGACCGAGCGAAGCAATTGAGTCTATCGCTGTTGTATTGGTTGCAAACGGAAGTACCGAGAGTAGATGGAAAGCAGGGGTATCCAGGCTTGCGACTTCGCAAAGAGATCATGGGTACTGAGGATGGCCTAGCTAAGGCGCCCTACATTCGCGAATCGCGTCGCATCCAAGCTGAGTTCACAGTTCTGGAGTCACATGTTGGCAAGACACAACGTTCCAAGATGTACAGCGATGCGCGGGCACAATCGGCGGAGAATTTTCGCGACTCCGTAGGCGTTGGCAGTTACCCAATCGATCTTCACCCCAGTTCAGCCGGCGACAACTATATCGACTTTGAAACACATCCGTTTCAAATTCCATTGGGAGCGTTGCAGCCCATTCGCGTCCGCAACCTGTTTCCAGCCTGTAAGAACATCGGCACGACGCATTTGACCAGCGGTTGTTATCGACTTCATCCTGTCGAATGGGGAATTGGCGAAGCGGTAGGATGCCTCCTCTCTTATGTAATGAACAATCGCCTTGAGCCTCGACAGATCCAAGCTGAAGCGGAATTGAGTCGCTTTCAAGATTGGATTCGCCAGCAAGGTGTCGAAACGCATTGGCCGACTTAGCGATCACAGCGGCGATCATTTCTTGAACCGCAGGCGCTAGGGCGCAGTCAGAAACGAGTTACCTTCGGACTTCGGCTAGAGTTTTGATGTTGCACAGTTTCTGGGATTTCGGGCCGAAGGCCCAGCAATTTACATAGCCCAGCCCAACGGGCTGGGTGATGGAGAATAAGTAGGTTAAGGGCCAACGGCCCGCCGGTTTGCGTGCAAACCGGCGGGCCGTTGGCCCTTTGTCTTTCTCGCGAATTACGTCCCCAGCCCTGCAGGCTGGGCGTAGGTAAACAGACAGGGCTTCGCCCCTAAAACCAAACTGAGCAACATCGAAACTAGAGCCTACGGTTCACGTACCTTAAGAGGAATTCTGGCGAATTCCACTACATAGAACTCTTGCCAGTCCCTCTATACAAGAAGAGGAATTCTGGCGAATCCCACTACGTCAAACCTCGCTCATTACGCCTCAGTCGTCCACTTTTCGATTGAGTAACGAATGTCGTTCAGGAAGTTTGCTGCACCAACACCGTTGGCGATGCGATGATCAAAGCTGAGTGTAGCGGTTGCGGTTGGGCGGAAACGGAAAGACTGTCCTTCTGGTATCGCCGCCTGATAGACTTCACCAATGGCTAGTGTTGCAACGGCAGGAGCCACAATAGCAGGGATGCCAATCAGCATTCCAACTTTGCCAATATTGGATACGATCAACGTCGTGGATTCGTCCGCTTGATCCTTACCACCGCGAGCCAATTTGATTCGTTCGTCGTAGGCCGCAAAGAACTCGTTGGGAGTCATCTGGTCGGCACCGCGAATCACAGCGGTGACCATTTCATCTCCAGGCAAGGCAACAGCGACTCCTAGATTGACACGGTGATGAACCTTGAGTGCATTGCCTTCGGTTGTCATCGAACTACGGAACTTGGAGTGCTTCTTCATGGCTTCGACAACCGCGTAACATGCCATAGCAAAACCAGTTGGGCCACCGCTATCCTTTGCAGCTTGCCGCGCATTCAATATCGCCGTCCAGTCGACATCGACGATTAACGTTACAGGTACGCACGTTTGCGCGCTACGAGTCAGTCGATAATTCAGCGAGATCTGAGACTTGGGCAGTGGCGCGATGTCGTACTCCGACGAGCTCGTTGTAGTTGTCGCAGCTGTCGTATTTCCGCCCTGAGCAGCCAAGTAAGCGTCCACATCTTCGGGCATCAACTTAGACCCAGCCGCGGGTATCTGATCGGCTTTCTCAAGTAGTCCTAGGTCTTTCAAGTACTTGCGAGTCTTAGGAGGAATCACAATACCTCGCGATGAACCGGCTGCATCGTCCTCGGAAGTTGTGTCAGATGAAGCTCCACCCGAAGTGCCAGAGCCTGTGGTGTTGGAAGCTGCCGTGGACGGGCTCGTCGGTGATAAACTTGCAGGACCATGCCCGGTAGGCATCTCTTTCACGCCATCCTCGACCTCCATCTTGCCAACTTCAGCTCCGATTGGCAAAACTGTTCCTGCCGTAACGGTCCAGGCGATCAACTTTCCGCTGTAAGGTGATTCGACGTCTGTTGTCGCCTTGTCGGTCTCCATCACATACATCGGCTCGTCTCTGCGAACCATATCGCCGGCCTTTTTCAGGAACTCGACCAATAGGGCTTCTTGCAAACCTTCGCCAAGTTGCGGGATCCGAATCGAGACAATCATGGTTACCTCGGCAGCTAGGAATCGACAAACGTTTCGATAAGACTAGGACTCATACGGGACTGTTTGGTCATTGTAGCATTGAAAAAGAACGCGAAGTAGCTGGTCTAACGTGCTCTTGGCATCCGCATTCGAAGAGTGCTCGGATATACTGCTACAAAACACTATTCCGAATTGCCAAGTTGCCGTTAATTTCGACAACTATCAAAGATGACAAAGCTTCCCCCACAATCTGAACTTCCTAGCGACGACGACCAAATGGATCCGCTCGCCAGACAGTACCTCGAGCTCGCGGAGCTGGCTGGATCGCTTGCGCATGAGATCAAGAATCCGATCTCCGTGATTCACATGAACGCGGACCTATTGAGCGAAGAATTGACAGACGCACAATGGCCTGGTCGTCGGCGCGCCGAGGCTAAGGTGGAGATCATTCGCCAGCAATGCCAGCGCATGGAGAATCTGCTGCGAGACTTCATGCGGTTTACGCGAATGCGTGATCTTCAAATGACTCCCGGTTGTTTGAACGATCAGATGGAGGTCGTCTTGAGGATGTTTCAGGCTCAGGCCGACAAGCAGCAAATTGAAATACTGCGTTATCTGGACCCCGACCTTCCAAGCATTTTGCTCCACAGCGATTCATTGCAAGCCGCTCTCATCAACCTTGTCAAAAATGCATTTGAGGCGATGGAGGGCGGTGGGCAGTTGATCGTTCGAACCTATTCGACGCCGCGAGGTGTGGCCTTGGATTTGATCGATACCGGCTGTGGGATGGAAGATAACACAGCTATTCACATGTTCGAGCCCTTCTACTCCACGAAACATGGTGGCTCGGGACTTGGACTACCGATCGCTCGAAAGATCTTCGAGGCTCACGGTGGTCGCATCAATGTCCAAAGCGAAGTTGGCCGAGGAACCAAGTTCATCATCGAATTCCCGATGCCAGCGAGAATAAGCTAGCTCATTAACAGCAGCGCTACGTTTAGGTAGATCACGATACCCGTGATGTCCATGATGCCCGCGATGAATGGATTGGCCATAAGCGCTGGATCCAAGCCCATCCGTCGAAAGAACAGTGGCAACATCGATCCAGTGGCACAACCAAACACCACCACCATAACTAGCGTGATTGGAACAACTAGAGCTTCTTTCGCTGAAGGAGCAAACCAAGTCCACGCAACGAAGAATCCAACGACGGCCAAGATGCTACCGAGCAACATACCCAATAACCATTCCCGTGCCAGGACACGCTTCCAATCCTTAACGGAAAGTTCGTTGCCGGTCAAAGCGGTAATAACAAGCGTGGCCGCTTGATTGCCCGAGTTACCGCCAGTGCTGGAGATCAAAGGAAGGAACAGAACTAACCAAGCAAAGCGTTCGAGTGCTTGGCTGTAGTGTCGCAATGCAAACGCCGTTAACAGGGCAGTGAAGAATAGAACAGTTAGCCACGAACCACGCTTCCAACACAAGAGCAAAAGACCAATGCGCAAATATTCATCACGCAACGGCGACATACCGCCGATCATTTGAACGTCTTCAATCATCTCTTCGCGAACCACGTCGATCACGTCGTCGTGCGTAATAATGCCTACCAATCGACCGCTTTCGTCGATCACTGGAATAGCCAGCAAGTCATAACGTTCGACCTTCTGCGCTACCGCTTCGCGGTCATCAGTAACCACCACTGTCGCAATATCGGTGGCCATCAATTCTGCGAGAGGAGTGTTGCTCTTACCGAGCGACGAAATCAACTGCCGGCCCGAGACGATTCCTCGCAATTGTTCATCTTCGTTGACTACGTAGATGTAGTAGATCGTCTCAAGCTGCTCGCTCAGACGACTTATCTCGTTAAGTGCTTCGCGGACCGTTAGATGCTCTTCCAGCTTGGCCATCTCGGTCGTCATCAACGATCCTGCAGTGCCCTCGGCGTAGGCCTGCAATCGCTGAATATCGCGTCGATCGGATTTAGGTAGAAGATCAAGCAGCAGATTGACGCGGTCCTCGTCCATCTCCTGCAACAAGTCGACTCGATCGTCCGCGTACAGTTCGGCGATCAGTAAAGCCACCTCGGCGGGGTCTTCCTCGCTCAGGATGGCTAGCTGTCGCTCGTGCTCGAAATACTGGAAAATTTCGGCTCGACGAGATACATCCGTCGCGCGAAGCACAGCCCATGCTTCTGCGTTTGTCAATCCTTCCATGAACTCTGCTGTCCGCGCTGAGTTCAGCGCAGTACAGAATTGCTGAAGCTCGGCTCGATCATCGTTAGCCAGCATCTCGCGCAATTCAGGCAGCAGGAGAATGTTAATCATTCAAAGTTTCCGAACCAAAGTAACCTGATACACAAAAAGGATGGATTGACCTTGGCCCCTGTGGATTTGGTAAGCTCTTGATTAGTGCAGGATTTCCCGTGCTGTAAAGTCCTTTTTGCCCCAATTCCCCTGGCTCATCGCATTTCCAGTCGACTAAACCATGACCCGTCACCTACAACCCAATTTTGCACTGCGTCCATTAATCTTCGGTGAAGTACTGTTTGATTGCTTTCCCGAGAGTCGAGTGTTGGGCGGAGCTCCATTTAATGTCGCGTGGAATCTGCGAGGCTTCGGAGTCAATCCGTTGGTGCTTACCGCTGTTGGCAATGATCCGCTTGGCCGAGAAGTTCTCGATCGTGTTGCACAGCGCAAATTGGACTCAAGCGGTATTCGAGTCCACGATGAGTGGCCGACTGGGCGAGTCGACATTCAAACCAAGAACGGCGAGCCGACCTATACGTTTTGGGACGATGTGGCCTTTGATCACATTACATTTGACGCGCAGACGATCGCGGAAGCTCAACCCGCACTGCTTTATCACGGATCATTGGCACTTCGCGGCGCGACCTCTTTGGAATCTCTTCAGGCGCTAAAAGGAACAGTTGCATGCCCTGTCTTCGTTGACATCAACCTTCGCTTACCGCATTATGATTTTCGACTTACTGAAACGGTCCTAAGTAACTGTGAACATCTGAAGCTCAATCATGATGAACTGATACTGTTAACCGGTAGTAAGTCTGAACTGCCTAGCGATTTCGATCAGCGTTGGCAATTGCGGCGCGAGTTGGCTCAGCAGTTACGAAGTCAGTACAACATTAGCCAAGTTTGGATAACCGCGGCAGAGGAAGGCGCTGGATGGGTGGGAGTCAATTCGGAATTTCTCCATATCCCTGCACCAAAGGTCGAAAACTTGGTCGACACCGTCGGAGCAGGTGATGCACTCACAGCCGTGATTATCTTCGGTTTGCTTGAAGGTCACCAGCCCGCGCAAATTCTTCCCGATGCCGTTCGTTTTGCCGCTCGCGTTTGTCAGATTCGCGGTGCGATCACCGACGATGACGCGATCTACGATTTCTAGTTGGTAAACCATTGGCTCTTGCGAGGACACCAAGCCGCAATGAACCGCCGAAGCAGTCTACCTTAGCGCCTTTGCGCTATCCTCTGTATTTCTCAAGCGTTCCTCGGTTTAAAGTCGGTCCCGCAATCGATCAATACAGAAAATGACCTGTACGATTTAATGACGGAGGCAGCACTATGGCTCGCGCAAAGACGCCAAGCCGCAAAGAACAGCCGAAGCAGTCTTCCTTTGCGCCTTAGCGCCTTTGCGCGATTGGTTCTTGATAGCCTGGCTTGCGGGTTCTCATCCGGATCTAAGGAATAGAATCGCAACGGACGCCCAGTAATAAGCCGAGAAGCCTAAGACTGTCGTGAGCAATCGCCAAACGTTCGCCCAACTTCGGTTCTCAAACCAGGCTTTGCCCGCCAAATTGAATGGCAACGCTGCGATAAACCCAGCAAGGAAAACCCACTCGAAAACTAAACTAAGTCTGCGGCAGAGCATGAAGTAAATCGTACAAGTGGCGATCAAGAACAACACCGCCAGCCAAGATTGGACTAGCTGTGTTCTGCTTACTTTCGCCTTCCGTGTGCTCAAGTTGGCTACAGCAACTTGCCAGGCGACATACAGGCAGATATGCCAAGTGAAAATGAACTCCTCAGTCCATCGACTTAGTAAAGTCGTTCCTAACGCTCCAGCGATGAAAGCCAGGGCATACCAAAGCGCCGAACCGATACTGGATCGCTGTCGAAATGGAGTTGTCTCGGTGCTTCCATTTCTCGCTATCTTTAAATGCCAAAATTTAGTAATGGTTGCGACGATGACGAACGATGCTCCGACAATCATCAGGCTCACCCAGTACCAGCGCCGAAGCCATTGCATGGTTGGCAGATCAAACAGATACTCAGGTTCGATTCCGATCAAAATACTGGCAAGGTCTTGAATCTGTCCTTGAGGGAGTTGGCTCGTCAGAAGAGCATTGGCTCTTACCTGTGGATCAAGCGATTCGGGGGAACCCAAATAGACGCAAACGGCTTGGCTGTGGTTGCGAACGAACAACCGCTTTTGTGAAATCGCTGGCTGTGTCCAACAGATTTCCCCCCCGAGCAGCGTTGTCCGAGCAAGTTCTTCGTATTTGTCGCGACTCGCTTTCGCTAAGATCAACTCTCCCAAATCATTCATCAAGACAAGTTTTTTGTCTACGACGAGTACCGTTGCATGTCCGATGTTCTTTTCGCCAGACGGAGAATTGGAGACTATTCCAGCATCGCCTGACGAATTGATCGAATTTCTCTGAAGTCGACCTGTTCCGACAGACCATAGCTCCTCGCCTGAACGAAAGTCGATGCAACGAAAAATCCCTCGACTCGTTCGATGCGTCTTAGCCTGCGCCTCGTGGAGGTCAAACCCGAAGAGGGCTCCATCGTGCAGTACACTCGAAAAGATGTCGTTCGACATCAATTTGCTTTGTCTAACGAGTCGGATTGGCTGCTGAGGATTGTCCGTTATTTCAAGCAACTCTGAGCCGCGCTGAAAGGCTCCCGATATCCAGAGAAAGGGTTCATCATAGATCGGCCAAGCGGAATGTTCGTCGTACCCGCTTGATAAGCTGTATCGCCAGAGTTGTTCGCCCGATTCACTGTCGTGACAAGCTATTGCATTTTGCAAGTAGCTTACAATGCAGCTTCGGCCATGAAATATGATTGGGTACGCTGAGCAATAACTCGCTTCGGATTCTCTGCTTGATGATGTTGATGATAGAGCGCTTGGCTTGGCGTCAACAGCTTTCCATTTCGTGTCCCCAGTCCTTTTGTCCAGGGCAACAACGCTTGCATCACGTGCTCCAACTGGCAAGACGATGTTATCCCCAACCACAATCGGCGAGCAAGCGTAACCGAAGCCAGGGGCTTTGACACCAAATCTCTGCTCCAGGTCCATCGACCATACTTTGACGCCTGTATCAGCATTCAAACAACCGACTTGACCCGAGGGACTCGTGAAGTACACGAGGCCACTGTCAAATGTCGGCGTAGATCGTGGTCCTGGATAGACACCAGCGGGATCGTAGGGCCAATCATAACGGAATTCCCATCTTGTCTTTCCACTATCTGCAGCCATACAAATGATGTATTGCCCGCTAAGTTGTTGATACTGCGTCGCAACATAATTGTCCCACGCGATAAATGCCGAGTAGCCTTGCCCGAGTTCACGACTCCACAGGACGGGAGGGCCTTCTGCTGGCCATTGGTCGGCAATTTCATTCTCTGGCGAGTGGCCGTCAAACGCGGCGCCGCGAATAGTTGGCCAAATAGCCTTACTGACACTGGTGCTTTCCTGGCAATTTGCTTCGGAGCAAAACAATGTGAGGACAATGTGACCAAGTAAGAGATAGAGTCCTGATGAGTAAGCGTTCATCATTGTCCGATTCATGAATTCGCGGACGAGCGCAACGATAACTGACGATTTCGATTGTTGGGCAAGTGGACCAAAAGAAATTGCCTACTACCCCACAACAATCGGAATGTCAACGAGCTTATTCTTGAAGCTGCGCGGGGCGAACTGTTAGGACAGTGCAAGGGGCATCGGATAGAACACCCTGAGCGACGCTGCCCATCATAAGGCGGCTAAGTCCAGTTCTTCCATGTGTTCCCATGACAATCAAGTCAACCTTCTTGCGTCGCGCCACCGAAGTAATCACGTCCGCGGCCGAACCCGGCAAAGTCAAGTGCTCGAATTCGACGTTGTGTTCAGCCAAGATGCGATCCCGCAGCTCGGATTCTGAACGCTGCATCCAGGAATCTTCGAGGCTTAGCGGCGGGTCGCCCGCGCTGGTCACGTGGAGTAAGATGACTTTGTCGCCTGGCTTGACCAGACGACTAATCACATCGAAGGCTACCGACGAATTTCTTGAGTTATCGACGGGGCAAAGAATTAAGTCGGTCTTCATCGTAAATCCAGTTCTGAGTTATTTGCGCAGATCGCGCATCCGTTGGTGGCACTCGACGCACCGCATGGTGACTTGCATGTAAGCCAAAGTAACACCTTCGATGTCCTTCTCATCACACATGCGATTGAGCAAGTTCAACGATCGTTCGAAGTTCTTTGTCTGTTGACGATAGTCGTCTGTTTGAACCAACATCCAACTTTCATCTAGCGTCAGCAATCGTATCTGCTCTGCGTTCTTTCGAACAGCTTGAAAATCGCCCAGCGTGATGCCTTCAAGGATCTTCTTCGCAGGTTCCAGCTTCAGACGCATGATCGCGGCCTTAGTCACCTTGTCCCCCGGCTCCTGATTGATAGACCACACGCTCCCGACAACCACTACCAAGGCAATCATCGAAAACAACGCGACGGTTTTGATTCTCATTTCCATCTCCCTCGAATAAGCAGCGCATCAGGCTGCGGAACTCAATGAACTAAGAAACTCCTTCTATTGGACCAAAAGTCGACTGAACTATCCAGTTTTACTTGGATAATTCGTTGTGCGGTTAAATGGCACAGATTTTCTATTGAGTACATTGAATTAAACAAAGTTTGGCGTAACCGAGCGAGCACAGAGCTACTTAGTTTAACGGCAAGCCGCAGGCGACTGCTTCTTCCATCCGTATGTCCCAGTCGCCTCCGGCTTGCCGTTAAACAAAATACACTTCGCGCGGCTAAGCCAAGATTCCCTGAACTAGGTTTCCGTGAACATCCGTCAATCGATAGTCGCGGCCTTGAAAGCGATAGGTCAAACGCAAGTGGTCCAAGCCAAGCAAATGTAGAAGCGTGGCATTGAGATCGTGAACATGGACGGGATCTTGAACGACGTTGAATCCAAAGTCGTCGGTCTGACCATAGGTCAATCCAGGTTTCACACCACCGCCTGCAAGCCACATGCTGAAGCAACGGTTATGGTGATCGCGACCATCATCACCGCCTTGAACCATCGGAGTCCTTCCAAACTCGCCACCCCAAATCACCAACGTGTCGTTGAGCAGGCCGCGTTGTTTGAGGTCCTTAACCAACGCTGCGCTAGCTTGGTCGGTATCGACCGCGTTTTGCTTGACACCAGCTTTCAAGTTGCCGTGTTGATCCCAAGCTTCGTGAAACAGTTGTACAAATCGAACGCCGCGTTCTATCAACCTGCGCGCGAGCAAACAGTTGCGAGCGTAGTTAGCTTCCTTCGGATCCTTGATGCCGTACAGAGCGAGAGTCTCAGCGGACTCACCGCTTAAGTCCATCAACTCTGGAGCACTAGATTGAAGCCGATAAGCCATTTCATAGCTTTGAATTCTGGCAGCGATGTTGGGGTCACCCAAGTTGCTCAGCGACGATTCGTTCAGCTTCCGAATTGCATCGAGCGAATCGCGTTGAGCTTGATTGTCGATGCCGGGCGGATTGGAAAGGTAGAGCACAGGATCGCCTTTGCTCCGAAGTGGAACGCCTCCGTACATCGTCGGTAGAAAGCCTGCGCCGTAGTTACTCGCTCCACCGCTTGTGCCTTTAGCACTCGTCAAAACGACGAAGCCAGGCAAGTCGCTCGCCTCGCTGCCTAGACCATACAAGCTCCATGCACCAAAACTTGGTCGACCAAACTGCTGCGTGCCAGTGTTCATCATAATTTGAGCCGGCGCGTGGTTTACCGCTTCCGTTTGCATTGTACGGATCAAACAGATGTCATCGGCAATCTGCGCGGTATGTGGCAATACTTCGCTCAACTCCATCCCGCTTTTGCCGTGCTTTGCGAAAGAAAACTTGCCTGCCAGAAGTCCAGATTTAGGATCGATGAAAGCAGCTCGATAGCCCTCCAACAGACTTGGCGGTGGCAATTGTCCATTGCGAGCTGCGAGCTCGGGTTTAGGATCAAACAACTCCAACTGGCTCGGCGCGCCAGCTTGGAACATGTAGATCACGCGTTTCGCCTTCGCCGGAAAATGCGGTGCCTTGGCCGCAAGTGAATCGGCTGGCGATCCCGACATCGCCATCGATGCAGCGATTTCGTTCTGCAGTAAACATCCTGCGGCCAGCGACCCCAAGCCAATACCGCTACGCTGAAGAAACCAGCGGCGAGCGATCAGATTAGCTTCGTGATTTGTTGATTCGTTTGAGCTCATAGTATTGCTCGTCGTACTTTGTTCGGTGTTAAGTTTTTTCGGCAACTTGCGATCGCATCTCGTTGAGCAATTCGCAACGCTAGTTCTTGCTCATGGTCTCATCCAAGTTCAGTAGCACTCGCGAGGCAATCGTCCAAGCAGCAGCATCCTGCGGCGTAACGGCTGGCGGTAACGCAGGCAGTTGGTCTGCCTTTCCAGTAGCGACTTCTCGCGGGTTCAACCAACCTTCTGCGATTCGCTTACGTTGCGAAGCCAGAAGATCGAGCAACGTCTTTTGCTCGTCCTCGGTCGGCAATCTCGAGGTACAAAGTTGGTATGCAAATCGGATGCGCGCGACATCGTCCGTGCCTCCTTCGCGAAGCACTCGCAGCGACATGGCCTGAGCCGATTCAACGAAGATCGCTTCATTCAGTCCAGTTAACGCTGCTAGCGGAGTATTCGAACGCACGCGGCGCACACAAGCCGAGTCCGCATTAGGGGCATCGAAGGCAGACATGACCGGGTCGTGCATCGATCGCTTGCGGAAGTTATAGACAGTGCGTCGATATCGTTGAGGACCTTGGGCGGGTGTCCAGTAGTTGGGATAGACATAGTTGTAGTCCAACACATTCTGTGGCACCGGAGGAATCGTTGCAGGTCCGCCGAATTGATGATGGATCACTCCTGCAATTGCCATCGCCATGTCGCGGATCTGCTCGGCATCAGCGCGGAATCGCGGGCCTCGAGCTAACAATCGATTATTCGGATCAGATTCCATTTGTTGTGGACTGACTCGGGAAGATTGCTGGTATGTTTTGCTCGTGACAATCTGCCGAATCAAGTGCTTGGTACTCCACTGATGTTCCATCATGTCCACGGCCAACCAATCCAGTAGATCCGCATAGACTGGCATAGGCGCTCGTGTTCCAAAGTCTTCAGCGGTCTCAACCAATCCAGTTCCAAAGATAGACTGCCACACTCGATTAACTGCAACGCGAGCTGGTAAGGCCGACCGACGATCCACCAGCCACTTCGCGAATTTCAGTCTCGCTGGTTCTTCGCCTTCGGGCATCGAGTGAAACGCAGCAGGCACGGCAGGCGTAACAACCTCCAACGGTCGATCCCACTCACCGCGACTGAGCAGATGCGTCTTCCGTGAATCGAAGGCGGGTCGTTCGGCGACATGCAAGATGGATGTCTCGGCATTAGGAATTTGCTTCCATAGAACATCGAGCTGTTCATTGAATGGCTTAAGTTCTTCAACCGACTTGCGCCAACTAGTGAAAAGATAGTTACGATCGTCGGCGTCGCGCTGTTGCTCGGGCTTTAGTGCGGCTAGAACCGCACCGTAGTCGACTGCGGTAGCCGCGTTTGAATTAGCCGTTGGATTAGCTGCACTTGTAAGTGAGAACCGGCAACATCCGACCATGTCCGTCATTCGCATCGCGATCTTGAACTTAGTTCCTGCTGGAGCGACGATCGACGTTTCGAACTGCATGACAGCGACTGAAGGACTGTTACGCAGGCCAATGCCTCGATCAGCTTTCCACCAAGTTGAATCGCTACCATCGATAAGAAATTGAACAGGGCCACTCTGGCTCTTGCCCTCTTCGTGTTTCTGTTCAGGTTCTGAGAAGTCCGCACTAGCGTTAACCAGCTTTAGCTTCTGCCATTCCTTGGCTTCAGGTTGTTGCAAAAAGACTTCGATCTCACGAATGCCCCATGTACCAACCCCACTTCGACCAGGACCTCGAAACGGTAGATCCCCGTGATTGAGTGCTTCGATTCTCAGGCCAGTGATCGATTCCAATTTCGGTTCACCGATGAAGTAAACGTCTCCGCTGCTGTGTCCCTTCATCAACAAAGAAAGGTCAGCCTCCTGAGTCGGATGATTCAAGCCGCTGATACTGTTCATGTCGTTGAAAGTAATGGACTGCCAAGGAATCTGTTGCTCGGCTATCTTTTTTGTCCATTCAGCCATTTGAGCCTGCCAATCCGCACGGGAAGTTTGAATCTGATTTTCAATCGCCGCGATCTTGGATCGCACATCGTTGAGCTTGGTTCGTTGATCAGGTGAGTAAACCCACGATTGAGCTTCATAGGTGTTGTTCAGAAAGGCGAACATTCCGAAGTACTCATGATGAGTCAACGGATCGAACTTATGCGAGTGACATTGAGCGCATTGAGTCGTCAAGCCCAGCACAGATTTTCCGATGCAGTCGACACGATCGAACATCTCAACCATGCGGAACTGCTCGGGGACGATCGCGCCCTCTTCGTTGACCATGCTATTGCGCAGGAAGCCAGTCGCAATCATTTGATCTTGAGTCGCATTCGGAATTAGATCACCAGCGATCTGTTCAACGATGAATTGATCGTAGGGCATGTCAGCGTTAATGGACCGAATCACCCAATCGCGCCAAGCCCATTGATCGCGTTTGAGGTCCTTCTCATAGCCATTTGTGTCCGAGTAACGAGCGGCGTCAAGCCACGGACGTGCCCACTTCTCTCCGAAGCGTTCACTGGCCAGAAGTTTGTCCACCGTAGCTTCGATGCCATCCGCTTCGAAAGCTCGCAACTGTTCGAGTGTTGGCGGCAAACCAATAATGTCCAGATAGATTCGGCGACATAGTACACTGGATTGCTCGGCCGGCGAACTCTCTAAGCCCAACTTGCGAATGTGGCTGTGTACAAATCCATCGATCGGATGAGCTTCAGAAGATGGGTCAATTTTCGGAATGGGTTTCTTTTGTGGAGCGACAAACGACCAGTGCTCAGCGAACTGAGCCCCGCCCTCGATCCACTTCTTGAGCAACTCAATCTGCTGTCCATTGAGCGGATTGCCATGAGATTTCGGAGGCATCAGTTCGTCCGAATCGTTGGCAAGGATGCGCCGAATCAATTCGCTCGTTTCAGGATTGCCGGGTACGATTGCAGGCTTGCCAGACTCACCGCCTCGCAGGGCATCGCCTTGAAGATCCAACCGCAAACCACCTTGCCTACTTTCCTGGTCCAAGCCATGACAGGCTAGACAGTGGTCGACGAGGATTGGTCGGATTTGAACCTGGTAGTCGATTGTCTCGATGTCCGACGGCTGTCCATCGAGGGGCTGTCCATCGAGGGAAAAGGCCAATCGGCTTAGCCCAGAGAGTGTCATTAGACAACTGATCGCCCAGGGCAATACCAAACGAAAGGTAGTAAAGAACATGGTCAAACTCCAGTCGCCGGAGGAAGTAGTTGCGACCGTTTTCGAAGGTGGGATGTTTCGGCTGGGAAGTTAAATCGACTCACCGACCGCTTTAGCCCATTATAGCTGCGAATCGAGCACCGTGGTAAAGTCCAAGCTCAGCCATCATTTGTTACCACGAAGAGCAAGAAGTCAGATATGACCAGCCTGTTCAATCCACTTTCGGTCGGATCTTCTCGCTGAAATTCCAGATCCACGTCCAGACAATTGACACCAGTAGTTGCAGGAACAAAGTCGCAATCACTAGCGCAACCAACCAAGGCCACGATCCTTGATAGTCTTGAAGACCTAGATAGGCCGATACGAGCCCCATCATGACGACCAGAATCCCAAGTCCAAAAAACAGCCGTCGCTCAGACTGCTTGAACTCGCTGGCCGCCCCAAAGTGCATTTGGATCATACCTAAGGGTAACAACAATTGCCCAATTGCTCTTAGAGAATTTGATGGCTCAATGAATGGCCCGGCGATCGAAATAAACAACCCGGCAAAACACACGCCGAGACTAACTGAAGAATTTTTGGTCAACTGGCTCATTCGATTACTCCACTCGAGATGGCCACCATTTTAGCAGATCGATCTGTGCACGTCCCAGGAAGGGGCGAATCAGGGTCCAGTAGTCGCCGAGCGACGATATAGGGTTTACGCATAAGCGAATCGTCGACCAAATTTCAACTAGAAAATTCGTGGAAACTTCAATCAGAGGTTGCCATCGCTTCGCGACTCACCAATTCTCGGCAACGACTTTCCTGGGATTGAAATCCCAACCTGTAAACTACCGTCGCGTCCGCGACTAAAGACAGCCAGAAGCTCTCCTTCCGGATCTCGTGTCCGTCGTGGTAACCGAGTTGTTTCTGAGTCAGTAAGGCGTTGAAGGACACTAAGTTCTGGGTCGTGGTTTAGCGTTGTTCCGATTCTACCGGCATAGGTGTAATCCGCGGTTGTCACTGACATCAAAGGTTACGAATTACGTCTACTGACGTTTGCTTTTGATGAACTGTAGGGCATTTGAACATAGCGGAGAAGTGACCGTAGTTCTTTAACGGTACGTCGATCGCTACAACCGGCAAAATCAGAATTTCGTTGAATGCCCCCATACGACCGGAATGCAGATATGCTAACCCTGAACACTGTGAATGATACAGTAAACCCTGATGGACAGTTGCAGAGCAACACAGATCGCGTGTTGGGTATCATTCAAGCCCTCTCGACGACGATGAAAAGCGCCGTCAGCGAAATCTCAACAATCAATAGCAACACAAAACTGCTCGCGTTGAACGCGCGCATCGAAGCTGCTCGCGCAGGTGAACGCGGCGCGGCCTTTGGCGTCGTAGCGCAAGAGATGCAGACTCTCAGCAACAAAACGGCCTCCGTGGCTGACTCGCTGGCGACCAGCACAGTTGGATCAGTCAATGAGCTGATCACTGTGATTGGCGGCAATGTGCGTGGTTCTCGATTGGTCGATATCGCTTTGAATTCGATCGATCTTGTTGACCGTAACTTGTATGAGCGTACTTGCGATGTGCGATGGTGGGCAACCGATGCGGCTTTGGTTCAAGCTCTTAGCACTCTCGAGCCCAGTAGCTTAGATTACGCGGCCAGACGAATGGCTGTAATCCTTGGAGCCTACACGGTCTATTTCGATCTAGTCATTTGCGACTTGGAAGGAAACATCGTAGCCAACGGTCGTCCCGATTTGTACTCATCGGTTGGAATGAACGTTCGCGAGTCGAACTGGTACCAACGCGCTTTAGGAAGTAGCAGCGGTGACGAGT
>CAUJKA010000172.1 GCA_963204965.1 Planctomycetota bacterium
CCCGGCCAGAGCTTCCCAGCATTCGTTACATTGCTGTGTCAAGAATAGACCACGATCAGCAACGTTGGGAACATACTAGAGTCGCGTGGCGAGTGGTGCGAGCCATAAGCGGTGAGGGCGATAATCGCTGAACGAAGGTGATTGCTTTATTACTTGCCTGTCGGCGGAGCGATTGGCTTGCTGGGCTGTTCGAGAACGTAAAAGTCTCCGTCATTGCTGATTTGCCGAACAACAGTTTTGACTGCGCCTTTTCGGCGATAATCGGACTTGTCTACAATGGCCCAGAACCCTTCGGACTGTATGGTCGCGCCAAATGGAAACATTTCGAAGTTACCATCCGCGTCAGTCTCGCACCATCCGCTGATGGAAAACCGATTCTTACCAAATCTCCAAAGTTCTTGATTAGCGATGGGTTTACCCGATACATCTTGCAATCGTCCTTTCACCGACTTTCTAGCAGGGAGAAGGACTTCTAGCTTGGTATCCTTTGTGACGATGTCTGGAAATTGTTTACCATTACTAGCGTACTTCCGCGAGATCTCTGTCGATGTAGAAACGTTGATCATTTGAAATTGTACTTTCCCAGGCACAACTTGGATTTCAAACTCACCATTCTCGTTGGTCACAAACTGCCGGTGATGCGGACTGTTGGCGCGGTAGCAGGAAATCTTCGTTCCGGGCACAGGCACACGAGTATCGCTAGTCAAGACTACGCCCGATACGCGAGCCGTTGGAGGCGCGGTGAGCTCTAATTCGAGCGTACTGTCAGGAAGAACTTTGTTTGATCGATAATTTTCGCAGATGAGCTCTCCCTCGCTGGCTGAACATATCTCTCCCTTAGCAACTAGGAAGCGATCAACCGAACCGACTGCGATAGCTGGAATAAAGAACTCGCCCTTCTCATTGAACTTGCCGTAGCCAAGGCCCTTCAAATTGTTCGAGCCGGCCATATCCTTCGTCTCGATAAGGAAGTTGAGAGTCGGGAAGCTTGTTGGATCGAACGAATCAATTTTCCCATGGATATTTCCCACTTGCCGTAAACTGAGCTTCGCCGGTCGAGTCGGTCTGGCGGATTCATCCGACTGCGTACCAAATTGATCGCTTTGACAGCGGATTCCGTGCCATAAGGCGTTGGGAAAGCGATTGAGGCTGGCCTTTCCATCTTGATCAGTACGCACCGCCAAGAGTTCGATCAGTTGATTGGGAATAGACGTACCTAACCCTTCAGATTCGTCTGCCATGAATGAGCCGTTGGGGAGTTCGATAATGTCGGGCATAACCAAGACATCCTGCAACGGGATTCCTTTTGGATCGCGGACCTCAACGCTCGTTGCGTTCGGTTCCAAGGGCGGAAGTGGAATCTTTACATCCTTGACACTTTTCTCGTCATGGAGGAGTCGACGCATTGCCACAACTCGCAAGCCGAAACCATCTGCCCAAACCCAAGTGGAGAATGGTTCGAACTCATAGGGCTCGCGCGGCGGGTAGCTGATTGAGAAGTTACCGCCGTCATCAGTAGTAACCTGAGTCGGGTTCGAATGATAATCAGGTATGTAAAAGAGTTTAGCGTTGGACACACCCTTTCCTTGGGAATCCACAACTTGTCCCGACACCGACAGAAGATCCACAAGAGGTTTAGCCTCAGTCGACTTTTCAGTGGAATCATCAGTCTTTTCAGACTTATCAGTTGTCTCTCCGTTTGATTCCTGCTCGCCTGTAGACACATGCTCAACTGCGGAGCTTGAATCTTCAATGCTTGGACCAGGAAGGGACGAATTCGTTTCGTCTTGTTGAGGCACTGACTGCAACTTCAAATCATCTTCGCTGTGCGTTCCCGAAACACTACTACCTATCAGCTCTGTGGTATCGGTTGAGTTTGTATTGGTCGAGTTCGGCTCGCGGCTTGCCAAGTCGGATAGCCCGGTCATTGCCAGCGCGATTACTGTCAAGGCACCGAATAATGTTCGGAGCGGTGTGCGAGGTTCGGTCTCCGCCAATTTCTCGATACGATAGCGGAAGTAGGACGACCTACGAGCCATTGACAGGAGAAATGTCGGAGTTGTGTTCGTACCAGAGACTTTGAACAGAAGTTCCGCGTATTGCTTAACTTTGTCGAGCCCCAGATTTCGAACTGTCGTTGCATCCACGGCAATTTCTATTTGAGCCTGCAGTCGCTTTCGCAACCAATAGGACAGAGGATTGAACCAATGCAGGATCGTTGCAAGCTGCGCGAAGAACAGCATGCTGGTATCGAAGCGCTTAACATGCTCAAGTTCGTGCATGACAACCATCGTAAGCTCTTCCTTGCTAAAGTGCGCCAACATCCGCTGCGGCAGTAGAACAACGGGACTCAGCACTCCAGTAACAGCCGGACCGTATTGGTTTTCGACAGCGATGAAGCGGACGGAACACGGCAACTTCTCCCTGAGGCTATCCGCACGTTCCGGCGAAACAATCGATGCTAAACCTATTGCTTCACCAGATTGAATCACCTTCCGTAGTAAGAACTGCGACACCAAGTAGCGAATCAGACAGATGCTTGCACCAACGAGCCATACTAGAACCACAATGTCTGCTGTGGTGAAGAGTTGTACCGTTGGGCTGGCGGATTCAGAGATTGGAGTAGTGCCTGCAAGTGTCATTGAAAGTGAGTCAGGAACTTCCTCTTGTCTAAGCTCTGCGAGTTCATTGATTGCGAGATCTTCCGTGCTAGCCGGAGTAGAGTGTCGTTCGTCGAAGTGTTTTGGGGTTGGGTCGTGAGATATAGTTGACTCGGCTGTATTGCTCGTCGAGTTCTGACTCGGTAATGTTTGGTGTTGCGGTTTTAGGCTGGTTATCGTTTGGTTTTGCAACTTTGCGGGAACTCGATAGCCCAGCATGGCCGTTGCGTTGAACATACTGAAGCTTGAGGCTGGGACAATCATCACTACTAAGCGCAGTACAGGTAGGAACCACAGTAGAGTTTTGGCTGAGGCCGGGATCGATCGCTGGAAGATGCGACATATCAAGTAAACCAACACAGCCAAGGTTGCAGCCTGCCAGGACGCTCGCCATAAGACCATCAACAGTTCGTAGCTTGTCCAGTTCATGACTTTCCCTTTCTCTTTTTACTGAGCGATCTCTGTTTTGCATCCAAATGCGTGCGCAGTTCATCGATCTCTTCAGCCGATAGATCTTGGTGTTCGACCAAGTGAAGAAGCAACGATCGAACGCTTCCTGAAAAGAACCTCTGGCTTAGCGATTGTGCCGCAGAGCGAACGCATGAATCGCGATCAATGGCGGCGCGATAAAAGTGTTTGGTACCATCAACTTCCACTTCAACCGCCCCTTTTTCGACGAGCCGTCGCAACAAGGTTCGGATCGTTCGATGGTTCCAGTCACGGTTGAGTTGCACAAGTTCGATAATCCGACCAGCCGCTTGACCGGGCTCAGTCCAGATGGCGTCCATAACGTCCCATTCGGCGTCGGTAACTTGGATTGGTTCTTTCTTCGACATCGCTCCTCCTGACTACATTTGTAACCACAGCGAGCTTTGTACCACACTTGTAGTCACTCTGTCAAGCATTTTTCTAAATGCTCTTTGTCGCCAGGCAAGACAGGAGTTTCTCTTGGCAAAAGAATGAGGGCAAGAGAATGTTCAGCAATCTATTCTTCTGCCCTTTTTCTCCTGCCTATTCAACTCTTACTCGACTTTCTTCGCGCCCTCGCGTACGACTGTGACTGCGAGATGCCTCACGTGATTGCGACGTGATTCGAGCTTTCTCGTTGACGCACAACTTAAACTCAGCCCACTCCCTGACGCTGACTAAAACAAAGTAAGAAGATGAGGGGTAAGAAAATGCGGAAGGGCATTTTCTTACCAAACATTTTCTTACCATCTCCCCAGAAGTAATCAAAAGACCTCTGAAGTTCCTTTGTCAAAGATCGCGCGAGTGATGAACTCTCCCGCGCGCATTACTTCCCGTTAGCGACTGGCTATTTCGCGGGAGAGTCGCGTGGCGAGTTGTGCAAGCCATAAGCGGTGAGGGCGATATGGGCCGCCCGAAGTTTATCGCTCAGCACTAACCTCGGATAGAATCAAGCCTCACGCAAAGGCGCGAAGCCGCAAAGAAATTCACTCCTCGGCCAAGTCGAACAGCAATACAAAGTTTTTCTAGGCAAAAGAATGAGGGCAAGAGAATGTTCAGCAATCTATTCTTCTGCCCTCATTCTCTTGCCTAATGAACTCTTGCTCGCCAATCTTCGCCCAGTTGCGTGCGGCTCTCAACAATCTTTAGACCTGCGATTCACCGCCAGGAAGATCAAAGAGAGGTGTGCTAAAGTATCGCTCGGCGCGATCGCAGAGCAGGGTAACGACATTGGCTCCAGCAGGCAGTTCAGACGCAACCTGCAAGGCTGCGGCCACATTCGCACCGGAGGATGTGCCTACCAAGAGACCAAACTCGCGGTGCAATCGCCGAGTCATTCGAGTCGCGTCGAGGCCACTGACCAAGATGCGACGGTCTAGTGGAGCGTCTTCCAGAAGCTTGGGAACGAAGCCATCGGCAACGCCTTCGATCACATGACAACAAGGACATTCGCCGGCCATCAACTCTGTCGACGATGGCTGCATGGCGCAAATCAACGCGTCAGGCCACTTTTTCTTGATGGCTTTTCCGCAGCCAGCCAGTGTGCCTCCGGTTCCAAAACCGCTCACAAAAGCAGCGATGGGCCCATCGACTTGGCTGAGTATCTCCAGGCCAGTACCAAATTCGTGGTCTTCGACGTTCAACGGGTTCTCAAACTGTCTGGGAAGAAAGTACCGTGGATTTTCTTGAGCCATCTTATTGGAGATTTCGATACCGGTTTGGTAACGACCTTCGCTATCGAAGAGAATTAATTCAGCGCCCAATTGGCGGATTAATTTTCGTCTTTCTTCACTAGCGCTTCGTGACATGAGAATGGTCACTTGGTATCCGAGCACGCGACCAACCATGGCCATCGCAATACCCGTGTTGCCACTACTGCATTCCAAGATGATGGAATCGGGATGCAGCAGGCCGTTTTGATGGGCGTGTAAAAGAACGTGCTTGGCGAGTCGATCTTTGACGCTGCCAGTCGGATTACGAAACTCGCACTTGGCGAGCAGTTTCACGCCTTCTGCCGAAAAAGAAAGCTCGATCATTGGCGTATCGCCAATGACCGAAAGCACGGCAGGAATTGTTTGCAATTGAGGAGCAGTCATAGGCCAGATCAATTTCTAAGAAGAAGACTTCAGCAGAGCTAGCAGATCCCGAGTTCAAAGAATCGGCAACGCTAGCCCTGATAGAAGTTATCTTAGTGATCAGCCGTGAAGACTACCAGCGGTCGCGTCGTGGGCGATTTCCGCCACCGCCGCCGCCACCACCTCCACCACCGCCGCCGCCACCACCGCCGTAACTGCGTGGTCGTTCTTCGCGAGGCTTGGCTTCGTTGACTTGAAGGCTTCGGCCGTCGTTGTCTTTTCCGTCCAACGCTGCGATTGCTGCATTGGCTTCTTGCTGATTCGACATCTCAACGAATCCGAAACCCTTGCTTCGGCCAGTGTCGCGATCGACAATGACTTGGGCACTGACTACATTTCCGTAGGCTGCAAAAATCTCTTCGAGTTGCGCTGAGCCCACGCTGTAGCTCAAGTTTCCACAATAAATCTTCATACTACTCTTCTCTACTCTAAAAAGTTCTTCGTTCATTCTCGATCAATAAGACGAAGAACCAAAAGGTCTCATTGAAAGTTTACTGAAAGGCCCCGAAAGGGACTTCTCAGGTTTTGTTTTCATCTATCCAAGCCTCGCTGTCAGACAGGTGGCTTGTTTCATGCGTAGTCTCAGGAACACTGGACTTGCGCTGGACTCGTTTTTCTCGTTTTCGTGTGGCCTTCTCTCGCTTTTCGACTTCGCGCTGACGTTTGGCCATCGTATTTCTGTCTTTGGCCATCAAGGCACCTCATGTGTCTTGCCCTTAGGCAGAAAATCGTAAGGAACTTTAGAATTTCGAGCATGCTTGCGTGGGGCGACTACATTCACACCACACTTCGCTCAACAGACTCAAACACAATCTGCAAATCGAATCCAAGCAACGCTGCGGACCGTATTGAAACCTTGGTCCAAAAAATTCTGTCAGGTAATTGTCGCAGCTAATGAGTACTTGGAGCAGGAAGAAAGAAATCAGAGTTCTTTGTTCAACTAGAAGGTCTCAGAGGTCACGTGTTTGAAGTATACCACATTGCTTTGCCCAGGACCAGTCGAATTTCGACCGATTCGAAGCGTTTAGGATTTTACTTGTTGGCCGGAGAAAAATGGGACCAATTGATCTCGATCGGTATCCCAGAGTTTCAGGCTCAAGCAACTGATGATTTCGCTGATCTTTAGCGATGTTCGACCTGGATTCTGCAGTCCCTTTAACCCAGCCATCGCTTCGGGCAATCGATAGAAAGGAATCTTTGCATTCAAGTGATGGATGTGATGATATCCTATGTTTCCGGTGAACCATCGCATGATGGTTCCCAACTCTAAGTAGCTCGACGAACACAGAGCAGCGTCGGTGTAGCTCCACTCTGTATTGGTTCGGATCTTGGCCGCAGGGAAGTTGTGCTGAATGTAGAACAGGTACGATCCAAGCATCATCGCTAGTGCAGTTGGAATCAGAAAAACAAAGGCAGTCGTGGCCCATCCAAAAAAGATCACGCTAAAGGTGATCAAGCTGAAATGCATTAGCAATGTAATGAAAACTCCCGTGTTTCGCTTGAAATCGCAGAACAACGGGAATAGGCACATGCCGAACAAAAAGACTGTAAAGTAGCCAAACAGGATCGTCAGCGGACTTCGCGAAACTCGATACTCTATGCGCTGTAGCAAACTAGCTGACTGGTAACCACTGGTCGTCATGATGGGAAACGACCCGATACTTGCTCCCAACAACTTCGAATTGTTTCGATGATGGTGGTCGTGGGATCGCTTCCAAATCGTCGGAGCGGTCAGCATGAGATGACCGTAAATTGTTAAGATTGCTCCCGCCGCGCGCGAGCCCTTGAAGATCGCTTGATGCAAGTAATCGTGGTACAGAATGAACATTCTTACCAGCGTAAGGCCGATCAACAGACTGCTGAGCGAACGGAGCCAGATTGCGGAAGAAAGTCCTGCAATTGCAACCAATGCGGCCAATAGGACCAGTGTCGAAATCAAATGCAACCAACTTTTCCATCGGTATTCTTCAGCGTACTTTCGACTGGCGATAAGCAGCTGTCGATCATCTTGCGTTGGGATAGCCGGTAAAAGCGATTCGGATTCGACTTTTAGTAGTGCAGGGGAGCTCATGAGCCAAGGTGCTTATTGGAGAGTCTCTCGGCTCGATTGTCATTCTTTTGCAAATGCTTCTCCGATCCTAGATTGTTTAGTCAACGAAGATACCCAGGATGGACTCAAGCCGTCAATCGCATTCAGGCTGTTCAAGGGTAAGCTAGGCAAAGATTCGACGTTTCTTGCTCAAATAAAACCACCCACCGGCATTTGGTGGCGGAGCTGTGAACTAGACAGGGCTTTCCGGGTTATGTTTCGAACTCAATCCAGCAAGTCCCGAGTCTTCATCCAAACGCGAAGATCGCGGCTTTTTGCTCAAAACGCAATATCACCAAATTGACAGTCAATCGGCAATAAATCAGATGCCAGAAGTGGGTTGTCTTTGACCGTGGCAACGTCACCTCAACGGCAACCCGTATCGTTGTCGTTGCCATCACGCCAATAAACCACAACCCGGGGCAAACTTCTGGCATCTTGAGCCAGTCAGATTAAAACAACGCGACAATACCAGGTTCTTGCTCTGGCTCCAAACCACTGCCAATGGTTGGATCCAGGTCGCCCAAGCGAGTGTCGGCCACCTGGCCATGAACAATCAGGCTACGAAGCTTGTGTGCTTCGTGCAGCGTGCGCATTAAGTCTTGTGCGAGGGGATCTTGGAATTGAAGTTCGGATAGTGCGTGCTACGAGGCAGCCATAAGACTGCCATTGCTCTCGGTCATATGAGTGAGCGTTGACGTTAGCGACTCGGTCAACTGCTGAGTCTTCTCTTGAACTCGAAGCATTTGTTGCGAGAGCGCGTCGGCAAACTCGTCGATCTGACCTTTCATGACGATCGAGTCGTCGTAGTAGGTTGTCATGCGATCTGAAAGCATGTCGAGAGATTGTTTGATGGCTAAGTTTGCAGACTTGATCGCGTGTGAAAATCGGACCATCTCCTCTGCCAGTACCGCAAATTCCAAGTATCGACTCTCGAACTTGGTGATCTCGGTCGGTAGGATCAGGTATTGCTTGACTGCAGACAACATCGAGTGAACTCTTGTGGATTAGGGTTGGATCGCGTTTACGACTTAGTACTTAAGTCCTAAAGGATCGACAGCCCTTCTGAGTCTTTTTGAAACCGCACAACCGTAGATCGGTAGAGCTTCCACAGACTCGCCGCGTAAAAGCGATGAGATGATTTCGTAGTCGCGAATTTCGAAGCCTTGTTTACGGGCCGTATAGCCTCCCGAGTAGACGACATTTCCGGCCGAGTCCGTTACCAATAGTAGAGGTGCGGACTCGATGGAATATTCTTCCATTAACTGGTCGGCGCTAATTCTCCTTACCGCATAGGCATCGGGAAAGACCATCGAGGTAGTGTCATTGGGTGACTCGACCACTACTATTTGCTCTGCGACGCTAGGAATTGGCCAGCGTGCTGCCAAGTGCTTGGCGATTCGATGCGAGCATGGACACGATTGCGACAGAATGTGTTGCACATGAAGCTGCGAAGCAAGATCCATGTTGATTCGAACAATTTGGTCGTTTTCAAAGACGGGTTGATTGTTTGGCAGTGCAACCCAATGACCGACCATCAAATAGGAGATGGTGACTGTGAGTAGGCTCGCCCAAATAAGCAAAGCGAATCGGGAGAGTAAGCTCTTGAGCTTTTCAGATGGCATCTCAATGTCCCATGCAATTAATGTAAGTGCCATCACGATCATGTACTCGGATCGCTGCCGCACTTACCGTTAAGTCACTGCTGGGGCATTTAACTTAAAAATCAGTATGAGAACGTTGCATTTAGTTAGTTGCCAGGCAACCAATTCTCGAAACTCCGTTGGGCAATTCACGCTAAGCTGTCCGCTTGTAGGGGTTGCAAGGACTCCAGCCACAACAACTTCCGCGATGATTATCTAGATTACATTCTCGGCTTGTGGCGCCCCGGCTGCAGCTAGGGATTCATCGCAACGGTAGCCAATCTCGCCACGAGCGGCCGCAAGGATTTGCCCTTGAATCTCCGAATGTAGTCGGGTCAGAGTGTTCTGCATCTCAGAGAAGCTCGCGACCAAACCGTTTGGATTCGCCTGACTCGGATTCTCTAAGTGACCGCCAGGGTTACGGCGATCCGCGGATGTGTTAAGACCTTCACAATCCGCAACAGGCTAATGGAAGTAGAAAGGAGTGGGGCAGGGTGTAGAGGCCTACCGCTAGCCAAATTTGCTGTCAGCTTTCAATTCATGCTGACGGCGACTTGAATCACAAATTCCGCTTTCAAAGAGCCCTGCAATTGTACTCCCACGCATGCGCGACTAGGTGGGTTTTCAGTATCAATCCAAGCGTCCCAAGCGGCGTTTAGAATACCAACATCGTCCAAGTTAGAAAGAAAGATCAGCACCTCCAGTAGATCCGATTTTCTCGCGCCGATTTCGACCAGCATAGCTTCCATCTGCTGAAAGATCTGGTGAATCTGACTGGCGGCATCTTGTGAGCTATCGGAGGCAACTTCGACCCATCTGGCAACACCATTGTATACGACTAGATCCGCGTATCGTGGCGAACTGAACTTACGAAAAATGGGAGGCATAGGATGAACGACTTGTGTTGGTTGGTTAGCGACGCTTGACTAGAAATCACTTGCCGATAGACGCTTAGCCGGTGAAGTGCGAAGACATTCTACTCAATTTCAGAACTCTGGATGTCGCTAGAAAACCAATTCAAAACGCATACCCGCCAGCAAGGCATCCTTATACTGGCCACTTGGCCTTGCAAAGTACTGGATATCAGGCTGTAGGCAAAGCCGTGGACCGACCAAGTACTTGTAAAAGGTTTCAATCACTGTTTCGTTATGAGCAACTCGGGTGCCACCCAGAGCTTCAGTTTGGCGGTACGGATTTCCAAACAAGACTCGTCCCATCCCAACTCCAAAAACGTCGTCGTTTCGTCCTGGAAGAAACCCTTTGTAAACCAATCCAGATCCCACGTATTGACTGACAGCGTTTCGGTCCGCCGGCGTACTGAAGTACTGGCCAAAGATTCCGAACCCTTGTTCGTCCTGGGCGCCGTTCTCTTTCCAGAGCATTTGGTCGCCTGTCAAGAAGAAACCGTAGTTCTGGCTAAAGGTGATTGGATTGGGGCTAGCAGTGATCTCGGACCATACATTTTTGTTGGAGTGATGCCACATGCCTACACGAACCGTAGTCGGCAGCTCAGCTTCCAACCCAAACTGTGGCTTGAACTCAGCTTGATAGATCGAGAAGGCCCCGTTTCGTCCCAGAGTGTCAAACCCCCATCGTACTCCCTGCGGACCGTCTGCTGCAGTGCCATCAAAGATCCCAAATCCCAACGTCGCCG
>CAUJKA010000173.1 GCA_963204965.1 Planctomycetota bacterium
CGCAAAGTGCGATAGCCATGGATTGCGATCGTCTTGATCATCGAAGCTCACTCCCGGGTGTGGCTCTTCCTGATGCGGAATGGTGCGGAACTGTGCAGAATTGGACAGTCCCTAAGCTACTTTGCTTCAAGGCTTTCGAAGTACGCATCCAAGCCGGCGCGGAACTCTTCAGGGAACTCGCGTCCACCAGCTTGACCAGTGGCTTGGCCGACATCGCGATGCTCGCGGCGCTCCATTTGATTGATACCATTGCCGATCAAAGCCAGAGCTGAATCTTGCGTGGTTCCGGTTCCGCCAGTGCCTGGATTCGAGCCGCCGCCGCCTCCGCCACCCTTGGGATTGATCCGCTGCGATTGCAACAGCAACTCAATGGCTTCAGTCTCAGCCGCAATCGTCCGCGATCCTACATCGCCAAACTCAAGCATCCCACGCGCTTCGTCCATCACATTGCTGACGGCGCTGAGTAGTTTCATTTCGTTTTCGAAGTTCTTGCTGGCTTCAGGCAATTGAGCGATCACATCGGTGAGATCGTTCGTCCGATTTCTCAGCTCTCGCTGCAGTTTTTCCAATCGTCGCGATTCAATCGTATGTTGTTCAATGGTAACCGCATTCTGCGACTGTGCCGCCACGCGAGTATCCTCGCGCAGGTTGACTTCGCCTTCGAGGATCTTCAGCATTTCTAGAATCACTTTGGGAGGTAGCGATTCCTTCGATTGACTTTCCCCCTTCTTTTTCTTCTCGTCCGAGCCCTTATCGCTTTGAACCAGATCTTCAGCCCAGCGGTCCATGGTATCGGCCCAATATTCAGCCTGAGCGATCGACAAGCCGTGTTCGACCGGAATGTCTTCGCCAAGTTTTTGCAAGGATACCAAAACCTCCGAGCCCTTCATCTCATCCAGAACAGCTTTGAACTCATCCGTTCGACGGCGTTCATAAAAGGCTTGCATGTCATCCATGATGTATGACAGCGTCTTACTGCTTGTCTGTTCCGTTTCGGAAAGCAACGCCAAGTTGCTGCGATCTTCATCAGGGACATTGGCCGCTCGACCAAACAGTTTGTCAATTCTTGCGGAGATCATTTCGGCGACCTGGCTTTGCTCGCGCGAGGCGGCTTTGAGTCGCTTGACCAAGGTCGAGCCCTCTAAGTTTGCCATGACTGCGTTAAGCTCGTCGGCAATCTTCTCAAACTCAGCTAGCAGATCTTGTTGTTCGCTGACAGCTTCAGCAAGTTCGTCGGTCTTCTCTTCTTCAGCTTCCTCTTCCTCCATCTCCTCCGGCTTCTTATCCGGTCCTAGGAGTGCTGTTTGAGGCAGCGAGAGACGAGCCTTACCGCTCTTTTTCTTCTTGTCTGACTTTTCCTTTTCATCCTTCTTGGCCGGATCAATCTTTTGCATTGATGATTCAACGTCGACGATGCTGGGAACTTTCGATTGCTTGTCGGGGTCGTTTTCGTTCTCTTCGGGATTCTCTTCCGAAGAGCCGCCGTTTGGGTTGGCGCGATTCTTGCCGACTTGTGGTGCTTTGGAATCTTGTTGTTTGCCAGTTGCTGATTGTCGACCCGCAGCCTGCTTCAAAAGATCGGCGACGCCCGGCATTCGATTGCCACCGATATCTTGAAGCGTTTCAAGCATCTTGGCCCATTGATCCAAGTCTCCAACGCCGATATCGGGATTGCGAGCGGCTTGACGCAGCAGATCCGCTCCAGAAACGGTCAAGGCGTTTAGCTTGCGACCGTTGGCTTCTTCTAGCGAAGCTTGGCGACGCAGTTGATCAACGAATTCGTCCTTCCCCATCTCTTTGATGGCGCTTAAACGCAACATCTTGTTCGATTCGTGAAGCTGCATTTCGGTGTCGCGAACATCCAAAGCAGCTCGTTGCCATTTGTTCATCTGGTTGGCAATCCAGATCGCATGTTCTTCGGCAGTCAGGACATACAGCAGATACGGAGGTGAATTGACTCTCTCGCGTCCGGGCAAATAGTCTTCGACAAACACGGTGACTTCTACGGGCTGTGGGCTAATGCCCAACGACGATGCGCAGAATGTCGCGGGCACCTGCAACGATGACTGCTCAGGACCGCCTCCAGAGATGACTTTTTCACCTTGGGCCGGTTGTGCAACCAGAGTCCCGTCAGCGCCCTTCCAAGAAATTCCCATTCGTTTGATGCCAAAGTCATCGGCCGCCAATGCGGTGAAATTTACTTGCTCGGTATCCAAGATCACTGCCTGCCGCGGCAAGCCTTGAGCTGTAACAGAAGGAGCTTCATCTTCCAAGGGTTTGATTTGCAATTGGAATGGTTGACGACCGGCAAGCCCATCATGATCTTGCCAAGTCAAATCGATCGTCGATTCGTCGCCGGCGACTTCGAACGCAGTCGATGCAAACGATTCGCCCTCAGGCTTGACCTCTTGGCCTTGCACGGCTGCCGTTTGCAAGCTGCGCGAGGCGGTGGCTTCAAGTTGAGCCAAGCTACCGGCGACGATTGAGAGGACGCCACTGCGAACATCAACCTTCAGCTTTTCATCGCGACCGAGGTATTCCGGATAGCTGACCTGAGCATCCACGGCAACCAGTTCTGGACGATACTTGGGCTCGATGACAACGTCTTGATAGAAATCTCCAACCGTCAGTTGCATCGGTGTGGATTCAACTTGGGGAGGCAGTTCAAACGCGTAAGCTTGACCATCTAATTGAGCTTCCTTGGTGGTCACTTCGCCGATCAACACACTAGCTTTGGTTGGTTGCCATTGTGAGTCCTCGCGCAAGCGAACAACCAGAGGTGTGGGCTCTCCATGCGGCACGATCAACTCTTGAGGAACGTCGCTAATGGTTGCGAAGGTAAAACGATTGATGGCCTTCCAGGGACTCGCAAAACGCTGCCAAGCATTGGTTGCAGCGTCGGGGAATGTCAACATCAACCCCAAGAACACGGCTCCACTAATTCCGATCGTCCAAGCCAAAGGTTTAAGCCAATGTGCTGGTGCGGATCGTCGTAAGTCGCGACCTTGTGCTTGTTGAGCGACTTGACCAATGGCTGCTTCGCAAAGAGTTCGCGAACGATATTGCTCGGTGTCGTTCTCTGAGAGCTCAATCACGCTCAGCAGTTGATCGCCTACGCTGGGCTCACGCTTTCGTAAGAGCCTAGCTAATTGATGCGGATTGCGATTGCTCCAAATCCAGCGATGGAAGGCATACGGAACGATCGACCAAACAAAGATGGCGGCGATGAACAATCCCCATCGGATACCAACAGGTGTGTCCCAAACGCGATCGGTGAAGTAGACCGTCAGATAGGCCAGCAGAACGACTAGAGCTGAACTGGCCAACGATTCGGCGATCTTGGTCGACCAAACGTAACTACGAAATTCGAGAAGTTGCTTTTTGAGCGAATCGGGTAACTGAAGCTTATCGCCGCGAAGTTTCGTTTTCTCCATCTTAGAAGACTCCTACAACTTTACGCCCTATCCAAAATGCGGCCATCAATCCAATCAGAATTGCGGCTACCAAAGGGTGACTCCATAGTTGCACTCGGCGAATCACTTCCGGTGGTTCGGCAATCGCATCAACGGCTTTGAGCAGTTCACCAAGTTCAGCGCTCTTGATCAGTTTGCCTCGAGTGACTCGAGCCAACTCTTCCATCACGTCAATTCGGGCAGGTCGGCCCACTTGTTCCAAGCTATTGCCTTGCACAAATATCGTTGTGTCTAGTTCAGCAGAATTCTCTTGGCAACGCAATTTGACTTGATGAACCCCAGGCTCTTCAGGCACGAAATTGCCAGAAAACGCTCCCCACTGCACACCCGTATTAGCTAGTTGAACCGAGTGAATGCGTCCCGAAGGAGCGACCAATCGCACGGAGACATTTCCTTGGCTAAGAGGCTCGCCACTTTGACTCATGACGTTAGCATTGATCGCAACGGTTTGTCGCACTTGAGGCTGTTCGGGCGAATAGTACAGACGCATCAGTTCGCCCTTAGCCATATTGCGTTGATAGGCCATCCAACGAACGACTTGTCCCCAGAATCGATAGTGATAAAGGTCCTCGACGCCTCGTCGCCATCGCCAAGCCCCTTCGGTTCCCATGAAGAGAATCTTGCCAGCTCCGAACGTTCGCGTGACCAAGAGTGGCAATCGCCCGTATTGATTGGAGGATTCTTGATGCACTGCGAGAACATCGGTACCAGCCTTGGCTCGAATCACGGGAGCGTGCCATTGAAAGCCGGGCAGTCCTTCCCAGACTTGCATGTTATCTTCGGTAGTATCAGCGAGTTTCGTGAGCAAGCTAGATCGGCCAAACTCCGTTAGTGCAAAGTGGCTTGGTGTTCGCGAGCCCCAACCTGTCGGCTGAGCTTCATCGAATACAACGGGGAGCAATGGGTCGAGCGGTGAACCTGTGAACGTCTGTTGATAGCCTTTGTAGCCTGGCATAAACACCAAACCGCTGGCCTGTTGTTCAACCAAGCCTTTGATCAGTTCGGCTTGTTCGGTCGTCAGTTGCCCTTCCTGAATTCCGACGTCACCTAAAAAGATCACGTCGTACTGGCTGAGCTGGTCCAGCGATTCTGGAAAGCTAGGGATATAGTCGCGATTACCACCACCGACTTTTGTTAAGCCGGGATGAAAGAGCAGGCAGCTCACTTCGACTCCAGGGTCGCGCGACAATGCGTTGCGCAGAAAGCGGTATTCCCAACGCGGCAAAGACTCGATGACCAAAACCTTCAGCTTCTCTTCGCGAATTGCGATGGGAGCCTCGCGCTTGTTGTTATCGGTAACTACCTCTTCGGGATGCTCGGGCAGAGTTAGCTCAAGCGTGTAATCGCCAACATTCTCAGGCTTCCAAACAATGGCGTCGGAAGTACGTCCCATCGCGCCGACTTGGACTTGATGTTTGATAACGGTGCCGTCAGAGATCTTCAGTTCGACTTGCGTTACGTGATCGCGCGGCAGCGAACTTTCGATAGTTAACGGAATACGAACGCTCTTGGAAACAACGCCAAATGTGGGAACGTCGAAGCTCACAAGGTCTAAGTCGGGCAACCGCGATGCACTACCCAGCGGGACGGCCATAATTGGAATTTGCTGCCCACGCAACTTGGTCGCGGCTTGAACGGGTGGTGTTGTGCCGTTCCAATCGCCGTCGCTTGCAAGCACGATCGCTCGCAGTGAAGCATGTTGCTCGCGAGCTTTTTCAAGGGCGGCACCAATGTCGGAACCCATGCCGTTATCTTCAGTTGCGATCGGAGTCAAAACAATTTCGAAGCGATCCTTGAACTCCTTCCAAGTCTCTTCGGCTAACAATGGTTCCGCGGCCGCGCGGCGCGTGGAGGGCGGAGTCGAACGATCCTCGCCCGCTTTAACGTCCCGAGTGTCCATACTTCGCGAGCCATCGACTAAGACAGCTACAGTTGGTTTGTCTGTAGGTACAAAACGCTGAACGGTTTCAGGTTGATTCAGCAGTAGTACAACAGCCACAACGATGCTGATTCGCAGAAGCTCCAGAATCAGAATCGACCGGCGAAATCCACTGCGAGACCAAGCCATCCAGCTAAGCAAACAGACTAAGGCCACAGCCATGATCGAAATGGCGATGGAGAGCGCGGTTGCTTGGAATCCAAAAGAAGATTCGGTCATGGATGTAGGTTGTTCAAACTGTGAGTGAGTTTAGGAACTTGTACGCTAGTTTTTGACGGCGGGCACTTCGATTTAAATGCGGCTAGGCTTTCACCAGTTTCTTGGGCAAGCACAACGCGGCTTCGAAAATCAGCGCGGCTACCATCAGGATCAAGAATTGTCGCCAAATCTCGCGAACAATTCCGCCAAAACGGCCGGCCTTCTGATCGACGCGATCCATCTGTAAGCCAGCGAAAAGGCTTTCCAGCTTTTCATCAGCAATCGTCGTGTATTGGTCTTCAGTCAACGGTCGATTGACTGCGAACATCAGGTTGTCTTGCTTGTAGACACCGGGTTGGCATTCATACTCGGACGACAGCGATTCATTTCCAGCGACCTGTTGCCAATTGTTTGTCGATGGCGTCGCTGGTGTTGTCTCTGCCTTGGACTCGGTGGCTTCGTCCAATTGAGCACGACTAGGATCGGCCGCTGCGGTTCGCATCAAGGCTCCGCGCAACGCAGCTTGACCTTGCTCGATCGCGCGCTGAACGACAACAAACAGAACGATGCCATTTTCGGCCAACGTACTTTGCTTGCCTTCGGTGCTTGCAGTGCAGAAGTACAGACCGCCTTTGCTAGTCGGCAATCTCGCGATCAGGCTATCGCCACCATTGAGCGTAGCTAGCTGAGTCATGGGTTGATCGCTCTTGAGCGTCGCATGTCCACGAATCTCAATTTGTCCTAAAGGTAGCCCTGCTCCGCTCTTCGTTGCAGCCAGCAGGTCTTGATCGCCTCGCCAGTTGGTAACCAACATCGGCGTATCTTCGTGAGCGCTCCAGCCAGTCCATTCGATCCCGCGGTAGTTTTTTCCGCCGGATGAATTTCCTTTTTGGAGCGACGATGGTGGAAAGAAAACAACCTGACCACCGGCGTTCAAATAGTTGTCGATACCTGCCGCCGTAGTTGAGTCGGGCAATTCGGCCTGCCAAATCAAGAGGGCCGCTCCATCAAGCTCTAGCGAGCTCAATTGAGCCGGCGCGAGCAGTTCAATTTGTGATTTGTTGCTTGATCCATCCGATGCTATTCGGGCAGCAATTTGCAGCGGTCGTACAGCGGTTGGATCGTCGGCGACAACTACGACACGACGCACGGGCGGCTTGTCGAAGACGAAGTAAAAATCATTGTCCGCGTTGTTCATATCGGCAGGCAGCGAAACCTTGCCCCATCCGGATTCCACTTTGGCTGGCAACGGAATGCGGTGCTCTCGAAGTTCGGCCGCTCCACCGCTCAGCTCCACCGACATCTCGCTTCGAACGCCTTCAATCTCAAGCTGAACGGGCACTTTGCGATTGGGTTGAGTCGTCGAGCCCGAAGCAAAGATCTGTAGCGAGAGAACGAGGAAGTTCTGCGATTGCACTCCATCACTCACGGTGTCGCGATGAGCGTCGTTGACTCGAATCGAGAGATTCTCGCCAGAAAGATCGGGGTAGGCTAACAAGTGGAAGCGAATGCTCTGCGGCAATCCGGTGAATCCAGTTCGCAACAGCGACCACTCGCCGCTGTCTGCATTCCAGTCGCTGGATTGAAGGTCAGAGCAGATCCAGATGTCGGCCGCGCCGGGTTTATTGAGCTGCAGATACTCGAGCGAACGTTGTAACGCTGTTGAGATCTGTGCTGATGAACCGCTAGAGCTAAACGCACTGGAGTCGACTAATGTTTCCAAGCTCTTGAATTCGGACGCTTCCGTAGTGGCTGCGTTGACGCTGACCCAGTGATCGGCGCCGAGTGTCTTGAGAGCATCGTTAAGCTGTCGCTTTCCCGCATCCAACTTCGATTCGCCCGCATCACCTTTCCAAAGCATGCTCGGCGAACGATCCATCAACACGATGGTCGTATCGGACTTCGCTCCACCAATCATGCTCCATAACCCGCTGGCCAAAGGGCGACTGATGGCGACGATCAATCCTAGAATTGCCAACGTTCGCATCGCAAGGATCAACCATTGTCGGATCTTGGCGAAGCCGCGATTCATCCGGTTGGCTTGCAACAGGAACATCATCGCTGCCCATTGCTTAGTCTGATAGCGCCATTGATTGATCAAGTGAATGATGATCGGCAGACTGATCAGCGGCAGAGCCCACAACAAGAACGGCTGAAGGAAACTCATCGCATCCTCCTTTGATGGGCTCGATCCACCAGGAAGTCTCGCGTGGTCTTGTCGTAAGGTTGATCCATTAAAACGCGTCGATAGTCGACGCCAGTTTCTAACATGATTCGGCGAAGGTCAGCCAGGTATTGTGTAATGGCTTGGTGATAACGATCGGCAATTTCGACTGGATCGACAAACAGCGATGGGCCACCTTCTAAGTCGACAAATCGAGTCGGCCGTTGAAAGTTGAAGCTAACCTCTTCGGGATCCAACAAGTGGAACGCCGCTACGTCATGTTTGCGGAATCGCAAATGCTCGAAGCAGTCGCGTAAGATCATCGGTTCCATGAATAGATCGGAGAGAATCACTACCAAAGCCCGCTGACGCACTGTTTCGGCAATCTCATGAAGCACCGCTGGCAGTCCGGATTCGCCTTGAGGTTTGGCGACGTCCAGTTGGTCGAAAAGATTTGAGAGGTGAGCTGGATTACGACGTGGAGGAACCTGTTGCACGATGCCTTCAGCCACGCAAGACATGCCAACGGCATCGCCTTGCCCGATAGCCACGTAGGCTAGCGCCGCGGCGACTCGCTGAGCATATTGAAACTTGGTTCCACCAATCGAAGGCATGCCCATCGATCCGCTGGTATCGACAACCAACACCATCCGTAGATTGGTATCAGCCTCGAACTCCTTCACGTAAAAGCGATCGGACCGGCCGTACGTTCGCCAATCCAAGCGTCGCAAGTCGTCCCCCGGGACGTACTTTCGATACTCGGCGAATTCAACACTCGCCCCGCGGTGCGGGCTGCTGTGACGACCCGACACGTTCCCTAACATCGCCTTGCGCGCTACCAATGGTAACGCACTCAGTTGCGCTAGGACGGCCGGATCGATAAAGCTTCTTTGCTGACGTTCTGTTGTCATCAAGTATCCGGCGTCTCTTGAACCAATCGCTGGATGATATCCTTGGAGCCAACCTTCTCAGCCTGGGCCGCGAAAGTGGTGATGATGCGGTGCGTTAAAACTGCCGAAGCGACTGCTTTGACGTCTTCCAGTCGAACCATATAGCTGCCGTACAGAGCCGCACGAGCCTTGGCACCTAAGATCAAGTTCTGAACAGCTCGAGGACCGGCTCCCCAAGAAACCAAAGGCTTGAGCCAAGCTGGAGCCGTCTCACCGGCAGGCCGAGTCCGTCGAACAAGTCGAGCTGCGTACGTGTAAATGTGATCAGGCACCGGAACGCGTCGGACCAAATGTTGATGCGCGATGATCTCGGCAGCAGACATCACGTGTTCCAAGTTAGGCAGAGCATCGCCGGTGGTCGTCTTGGCGATCTGAATCTCTTCCTCTTCGTTAGGATAGTCCAGCTCGATCAGCGACATAAAACGGTCCAGTTGAGCTTCAGGCAACGGATAGGTGCCTTCTTGCTCAACAGGGTTTTGTGTCGCGAGCACCATGAATGGTGATTCAAGATGGAACTCTTTGCCAAGCACCGTCACGCGTTGCTCTTGCATAGCTTCCAACATCGCGGCTTGCGTCTTTGGTGGGGCGCGGTTGATTTCGTCAGCTAAGACAATGTTTGCAAAAACCGGTCCAGGCACGAATTGAAATTCGCGACGACCAGTCTCGCTTTCCTGCAAAATGTCCGTCCCAGTAATGTCCATAGGCATTAGGTCGGGAGTGAATTGAATGCGGCTGAATTTCAAAGACATGGTCTCAGCCAACTTGCTAACGAGCAAAGTTTTGGCCAGTCCAGGAACGCCCATCAATAGAGCGTGTCGGCGAGCAAAGAGGCAAATTGCTAGCTGTTCGATTGTGTCTCGCTGGCCAACAATGACCTTGCCAAGTTCGTTGACCAATCTGCCATAGGTCGCTCGTAAATGGTCAATTGCTTGTACATCATCACCGCTAAGAGAGGCCGTCGTGGTTCCAGAGCTCATAGTTGTCGAATAATTCCTAGTTGATCTGAATGTAACCCGTTCCGATTCGGTCGCGCCTCGCAAAACTAATCCAAGACTGCAGTTGAGAAATTCACTCGCAAATGCCGAATACAGATTGAGCTACGTTGCCGCCAGAAGTCGGGGAGCCCTCATTATAGACAGGCTCTATTGCATTTTCTCTCGGCAACATGCTAATTTGCCAACCTATTTTGAAGGCTGACGATTTCTTTTGTTTTGCCGGGACGACTTCTTTTGTTTCCCGGTTAGGGGCGTAGAAACCCACGAAAACCAATATTATGCACTCAGTTGATCTGTTAGACGAAGCTTTGGACTTAGCTCGAGCCAGTGGATTTGAGGTTCGGCAATGGCTTGGCGAGTCCGGCGGCGGTGCCTGCCGCATCGGCGCCAAGTGGGTGCTCTTCGTCAATCTTTCGTTGACTGCCGAAGAGCAATTACAGGGCTTGATTGCTTCGCTGCGTCGAACCGGACAAGCGTTCGACATGACTCACTGTAGCGCAAAACTACAGCGATTATTAGATGGAAGTCGTACCAAGCACAGCGCGGTTGCGACCACTGCAACAATCAAACTTTAGGCCGTTACGTGCACGTCGCCTTTACGGCACTTTGATAACAAACGCGACGTAATCGATCTACAGAGCATCCCTCCGGTCTACATCCATCCGAAAAGTCGCATCGCCTTAACGCACAAGAAAGCGACCAGTCCGGAGATCGGAATCGTAAACAGCCATGCCCAGGCCATCCGCTCGACAATGGTCCACTTGAGAGCATTCCAACTCTTCGCAGCACCGACTCCCATGATCGATGCTGAGATATTGTGCGTCGTGGAAACTGGGATACCGAAATGAGAAGCTAAGCCGATGATTGTTGCCGACGTCGTTTCGGCGGCGAATCCGTTGACTGGTTGCAGCTTGACCATCTTGTGTCCAAGCGTCTTGATGATTCTCCATCCGCCGGCGGCTGTACCCGCGGCCATCACCACTGCACAAGTCAGCTTGATCCAAGTCGGAATATCAAGCTCTTTACCCTTGGATGTGTCTACCTTCAAGAACGACATCCACTCGGGAAGTGAATCCATTCCTCCGGATGCTGTACCAGCCGCAAGAGCCAAAGCGATAATGCCCATTGTCTTTTGTGCGTCATTAGTGCCGTGCATAAAGCCCATTCCAGCGGCGCTGACGATCTGAAGTTTACCGAAGACCAGATTGACCATCCGTGGCTTCCATTTTCGCAGCAGCAAAAACAGAAGCGACATGATTATCATTCCCAATAGAAAACCCGCAATCGGCGAGCCGAACATCGGGACGACGACTTTCCAGAGCAGGCCTTTGCCCAAATACCAGTGTTCTTTGCTAGGCTGCGACCAGATCACCACGCTCCAACGATCCGCCGCGGCAACGGTTGCTCCAACTAGTCCACCTACCAACGCGTGACTGGAACTGCTGGGAAGCCCCCAATACCAAGTCACTAGATTCCAAACGATTGCGCCGATCAGTGCACATAGAATCACTTCTTGCGTAACGGCGCTGGTTTCAACCAGGCCCGATGCAATCGTCTTTGCCACGGCAGTGCCCCAAAGCGCGCCGATCAAATTGGTGAAGGCGGCCAAGAGCACTGCTTGGCGAGGCGTCAACACTTTGGTGGAGACAACGGTTGCAATGGAGTTGGCTGTGTCATGAAAGCCGTTGATGTATTCAAACACTAAGGCCGTGGCGACAACGATGAAGATAAGTGTCAGCATGTTGGGGTGCCTAAGAATTCTTCATCACAATGTGAGTCACTGCATTAGCCGCGTCGCGACAACGGTCGATGACCTTCTCGAGCAGGTCATACAAGTCGCGCACGAACATCGCTTGAATCGGTTCGTAAGCTCCGCTGTAGACTCCGCCCAACAACTGCAAGATTACTTCGTCGGCTTCAGTTTCGATCGCCTGCATCCTATCGTTGAGCGCTTTCATGGTCTCCAGCGATGGAGCCTTGCGCAATGTCTTGATCATTTCGCTGACCGTCGCCGTCGCCTTTTCGATCAAGGCGGTCTGCTTGGAGAAGTCGACATTGACCAAACGTTGAGGCGCCAAGTTGTAGCGTTCGGCAAACTTCTCAATCGTCTTACAGGTGCGGTACAAAGCGTAAGACAACATTTCGATGTCCTCGCGCTCCAGACCCGTCACGAAAGTGTTGACCAGTTCATTGCGAATCTGATCGGTAATCAACTTGTCGTGACCGCGAGCCGTAGCGAAGTCGTCCAGGGGTTGTGATTGCTGGCGGTTCTTGAGCAGTTCAATCAAAAGCCGAGTTAGCTCGATCGTTTCGGCCGCGCTGGCTTCCAGGAGATCGAAGAACTTATTGTCTTTGCTGAGGAATTTTTGGAGGGAGAACATAGCTGGTTCAGATGAGTTTGAGAATTTGACTGCATAAGTTCCGCTATTTCTAAACGAAGTAGGGCAACCTAGAAATGCCCCGTTATGGTTGTGTTTCTGCTTTTGGCAAACTACCTTCATGCCGCCCCAACTAACGATTTACGTCGTTCTGCTTTACCTAGACGACAATTGTTAATTTTTGGTGAAAAGTTATCTTGGTGCTCGGTCGGGCACGGAAGTAGCAGTGCAAAGCCGCGCGATTTCCATGATTCCATGAGGCTTGTTTCGGACAACAGTCCCCAAAATGTCTCAGAATAGAGGTTTTCGTTTCGATGGCTTGCTTTAGAATCCCTGTCCAATTCAACTCGGTCCAAATTCAACTCGCAGTCGCAAACGCCGAGTTCTGAGAAAATTTAGTTAGGTAGTGGGTCCATGAAGGTTTTGATCGTTGGTAACGGTGGTCGAGAGCATGCGTTGGCGTGGAAAATCCGGCAAAGCTCGCGCGTCAAGGAGATCTTCGTGGCTCCGGGGAACGCCGGGACCGCCTTGGACGCTGTGAATATCGATATCGCATCCAACGACATTGCTGGTTTGGTTGCTTTTGCCAAGCAGGAGCGAATTGGGCTGACGGTGGTTGGTCCCGAGGCTCCCTTGGCCTTGGGTTTGGTCGATGCCTTGGAGGACGAGAAACTGCGAGTCTTCGGACCGTCTCGGGCGGCGGCTCAGCTCGAAGCCAGTAAAGCGTTTTGCAAGAACGTGCTTCGACAGGCAGATGTTCCCACTGCGGATTTCCAGGTTTTTCGAGATCCCGACGATGCGATGCGCTATATCAAAGGGAAGTATCCCGGCGAAAATGACCGTTGTCCCGTAGTGGTCAAAGCAGACGGCTTAGCGTCAGGTAAAGGCGTAATCGTCTGCAAGCGACGCACCGACGCGTTGGATGCCATCGATCGCATCAGTCGTCGCAAGGAGTTCGGTATTGCAGGTTCTCAGATGGTGATCGAAGACCGTTTGGATGGCCAAGAAGCCAGTATTCTTGCCATTACCGATGGGCGCACCATCCTGCCACTACCCGCAGCACAAGATCACAAGCCAGCCTTTGACGGAGACACCGGCCCGAACACTGGAGGCATGGGGGCTTACTGTCCAACGCCGATGGTGGACGATTCGATGTTGGCTTGGATCGAAGAGCACGTACTGGTGCCAACGGTCCACACTATGAAACGCAATCGTAAGCCATTCAAAGGTGTGCTTTACGCGGGACTGATGCTGACTCAAGCTGGTCCTAAAGTGCTCGAATACAACTGCCGCTTCGGTGATCCCGAATGCCAGCCGTTGCTCATGCGACTCAAGAGCGACCTTGTCGAGATTTTGGAAGCGGTCGTCGATGGCAATCTTGATCAAATCGATAATCCGGAGTGGGATCCGCGTCCTGCCATCTGCGTCGTCATGGCCAGCCAAGGATATCCAGGCGAATATCAAACGGGACAACCGATCCTTGGAATCAGCGAAGCCGACCAGATGCCGGATGTCAAAGTCTTCCACGCTGGGACCAAGTTAGTTGAAGGAACCGTCGTCGCTTCGGGCGGACGCGTGTTGGGTGTGACCGCGCTGGGCGACAACATTTCTCTCGCCAAGCTGAACGCCTACACTGCTGTTCAGAAGGTGCGTTGGCAAGGATCGTGGTGTCGCAAAGACATCAGCGACAAAGCCCTTCAGTACATTCAAGAGCACGAAAAGGCTTAAGTGTTTTGTCGTCTTGTAGGGCGTGTGCAGAGGTCCGATGCCATCACGCCCATACAGCTAAATAGCCTGGTTCGAAGTTGTACAGCATAAACTCCAATAGTTCGACCTCGTAACACGCCATTGCGGCAAGATCACGTTTCGAGCTCTCGGAGTTGAGTATTCTCGCGCTTCCTGGTGTGTTGCGCTCGTGCGGTCGATTGGCTGTTCAAACGCGATTTGATAGGCCGAATCTTCAATAGTGAGTGGTCACTAGACACAAGCACGGCTGCACACCCCCTACAATTCTCGCGGCTTCACACACCTTACGATTGCTTGTAGGGCGTGTGCAGAGGTCCGATGCCATTACGCCCATACAACTAAATAGCCTGGTTCGAAGTTGTGCAGCATGAGCTCCGATTGTCTGACCTCGTAACACGCCATTTGGGCTGAGAAAACTCGCACTACTTGGTGTGTTACGCTCGTGCGGTCGATCGGCTGTTCAACCGCGATTGGATAGGCCGAATCTTCAATAGTGCATACACTCTTGGCAAAATGCACGGCTTCACACACCCTACATTTCGCATCTCCTGGTGTGTTACGCTCGTGCGGTCAATCGGCTGTTCAAACGCGATTTGATAGGCCGCATCTTCAATAGTGCATATACGCTTGGCACAAGCACGGCTGCACACACCCTACGATTTACACGGCTTCGTACACCCTACGCTCCATTCCACGCTCTGCGAACCAGCCCATCATCCTGCCAGTCCTAGTCGGTTAGAATGAACTCTCTCTTCAACCACTCAAAATAGAGGACTACGATTTTGGCGCACGAATTGATCGCGACTGGCGAAGCAACTGCAATTCTTCCTGTGGGAAAGAAAACACCGGTAACCGTGATCGGTACAGAAGCAATTCGTTCGACCTTCGATGAACTCTGTTTGCAGCAAGCGGTCAATTCACGCAACGCGCCTGGTGTGACACATATGGTGCTCAACCCTGATGGTCACTGTGGTTACGGTGCTCCGATCGGTTGTGTTCTAGCATCACCAACGCACATCTATCCAGGACCGGTGGGCGTCGACATCAAGTGTTCGATGAGCCTCCTGCAGTTGGACTTGCCCGAAGGTGCAATTATCGATCGTCCGGTTCGTCGCGCGCTGATCAATGCTATCTGCGAGCGAACGCCAACGGGTGCTGGTCGTGGTCAGCGTAGTTGTTCGAAGAGTCGCCGCGTGAATGTAGACGTGGGCCGCCAAGCTGTTGTGTATGGCGCTTCGAAAGAGGTCTGCGAGCAACTGGGGATTCCCGTTGAGTGGGCTGATCGCTGCGAGGACGCATTTCATCGCGGGCATGATGGAACTGCCGATAGCTTGCAGGAACGATTGGATTGGCACTTAGCACAAAAGACCTTCCGTGATTTTGGCGATAAAGTTTCACAGTTGGGCTCTTACGGTGGAGGTAATCACTTCGGCGAGTGCGAAGTTGTCCATGTTGGCGAAAGTGAACGAGCGCAAGAGGCTGCGAAGGTCTTTCAATTGACCGATGGAGGCGTTGCGTTTTTGTCACACTGTGGATCGCGAGGAATTGGACACAACTTGGCTAGTGGGCAATTCAAGTCGCTGCAGAATAAGTTTGCACGATGGGATATTCCTCTACCAGGCGGAGATCGCGAGTTGGTCTACGCGCCGTTGGGAACTCCTGAAGCAGACGCGTACTTGGATGATATGGCCTTGGGAGCCAACTTTGCGACGGTCAATCACATGTTGATCAACGCCTTGGTGTTGGATGCGTTTCAAGAGGTGTTTCCTGGTGTTACTGGGCATTTGGTTTACTTCATCAGCCACAATATCGCTCGGCAAGAGGTGGTTGATGGGAACCTTTCCTGGGTACATCGTAAAGGTGCGACTCGAGCGATCCCGGCTGGGCATCACGAACTGAAAGGCACTCCCTTTGAATCAGTGGGGCATCCCATTTTGCTTCCTGGAAATCCCGAGGCTGGGTCAAGTGTGATGGTTGCTGATCCCGGCGCGGCGATCAGTTGCTTTAGCGTGAATCACGGTGCGGGCCGAATGTTAGGGCGCAAACGGGCCATCCGCGAGCTGGACCAACAGTCGATTGATGAATCGATGGACCGATCAGACATTTTGACCAACTGTCGCAAGTATCCCAAAGACGAAGCTCCAGCAGCGTACAAGGACTTCCAAGAAGTCCTTCGGTCGGTTTCAACGGCTGGGCTAGCCACTGAGGTTGCTCGGCTGCGTGCGAGATTTGTGATCAAAGACGCCAGCGATGCGGATGACTAGGTCGATGTAGTACGTTGGCGTAGTAAACTATGCCGCTTTCAGGGTTTTTGATGGCCGCGAAGGCGTGCAGGTGGTTCACCGTAGCCCGGTTTGACCGGGCTAAAGCTCAGGCGAAAAGATGCTTGCGTCTTGTCACAAGTAACGGCGACGATTAGACTGATCGCGATATGGGATTTGCGGCCGCTTGCAGCCTTACACTGCTAAATAGCCACTTGAGTGAACGACCTCTCACACGATGAGGGGCTGGGACTCATTAAAAGAAGCTGTTAACAGCCGCAATCCATGACGCGTGGGTTGCGGCTTTTTTGTTGCGCTCACGTTGCACAAACCCTGTAACAAGGACGCTGCATATGAGTCTTCGAACAACAATGACAACACCTGAAAAAAACAAGTCCGACAAAACAGCCACTTCTCGATCGGTGTCGCTGGATCAAACTCAACTGGGCGCTTCAACGCTTAGCGTCCACGCTGGTGAACAGCGGCAGAAGCCCAGCGATGCAATCACCGATTCGATCGTTACCGCTTCGACCTATACGTTCGAAGATTCGCAATCGATCATCGACTTCATCGAGAACGACGAACCGCGCGAGGAGTACGGTCGCTATGGCAACCCGAATGAAAAGGTCGTCGAGCGAAAGTTGGCTGCGCTGGATGCAGGCGAGTCCGCGCTTGTTTACGCCAGTGGTATGGCGGCTATCGTAGGCTTGCTGATGTCCAAGTTGAGCTCGGGAGACGAAATCGTCTTCTTCGATCAATGTTACCATCGCAGTCGCGAGTTCTGTTACAAACATCTATCGCGATTTGGTGTCGTAACGCATCAAGTTCCCACGGGTGATTTTGCTGCCATGGAAGCAGCAATCAACAAACGAACCAAGATGTTGGTTAGCGAGTCGCCGACGAATCCGCATTTGACTTGCATCGACCTCGAGCAATTTGTGGCCTTGGGTAAGGCTCGTGGAGTCGAGACGCTGATTGACGCGACTCTGGCAACGCCCTACAACGTCCGCCCCTTAGAGTTTGGTGTGGATTACGTGCTGCATTCGGCTACGAAGTATCTGGCCGGGCACAATGATTTGCTCGCCGGAGTCATCGTAGGTTCAGCGGAAAAGATGGAAGAAGTCCGTGGACTCCGCGGAATCATGGGCGGCATTAGTTCGCCTCACAATCTTTACTTGCTACAACGAGGATTGAAGACTTTTGAGCTTCGGATGCAGCGTCACAACGAGAATGGACAAGCCGTTGCAGAGTTCCTCAGCGAACATCCTCGAATAGAACGTGTCTATTATCCTGGCCTGACGACTCATCCGACGCATGAAATCGCTAAGCGAACGATGCGCGGCTTTGGTGGATTGATTACGTTCTTAGTCAAGGACGCGGATTGGCGACAAACGGCCAACGTTGTTGACCGAGTAAAAATTCCTCGCATCGGCCCAAGTTTAGGTGGCGTTGAATCGTTAATTGAACAGCCACTATTGATGAGCTACTTCAAGCAGACGCCTGAGAATCGCTTGAAGTTTGGTATTCCCGACAACATGATTCGTTTGTCGTGCGGAATTGAAAACACTCAAGATCTGATCGACGACTTGATGCAAGCACTGGATGGCGAATGAGCAACGATAAGCTGAAGTTTCGAACGCGAGCGATCCATGTTGGCAACGAGCCGGATCCAAAAACCGGCGCGGTGGTAACGCCGATTCACTTGGCTACAACCTTCGTCCAACCTGGAGCTGGTGAATGGGGTGAGTTCGATTATTCGCGTTCGGGTAATCCGACTCGCAAGGCCGTCGAACAAACTTTGGCTTCGTTGGAAGGTGGTTGTGGAGCGTTGGCATTCGCTTCAGGCATGGCGGCCACCCACTGTGCGATGATGTTGTTGCATTCGGGCGATCACGTCGTAGCCGGTATGGATATTTACGGTGGTAGCTACCGATTGCTGCACAAGATTTGTTCGACTTCCGGAGTCAGTGTGACTCTGGCTGATTTGCAATCGCCCGATGGACTGGAAAAGGCGGTCACACCCAAGACAAAGATGCTGTGGTTGGAAGGCATTGGCAATCCGCGATTGACCGTCCCCGATCTGCCAGCGCTAACCGTGCAAGCTCATAAGCTGGGGTTAATTGTTGCCGTGGACAATACCTTTGCGACTCCCGTGCTCATGCGTCCAATCGAGATGGGCGTGGACATCGTCATGCATTCGGCGACCAAGTATCTGGGTGGCCACAGCGATTGCCTTTCGGGCGTGCTTGTCGCTCGCGAAAAGGCGATGCTCGACCGACTGTACTTCATCCAAAATGCAACTGGTGGAGTCGCCGCGCCGTTGGAATGTTATCTGTTAGGCCGCGGCTTGAAGACGCTTGAGTTGCGAGTGCGTGAGCAGTCCAAGACCGCGCTAACGATCGCTCGATATCTCGAGCAGCATCCGCAAGTCGCTTCGGTGATCTATCCTGGTCTAGAATCGCATCCAGATCACGCGCGAGCCGCTCAACTGCTTGACGGTGCTTTTGGTGCCATGATTACTTTTGAAGCCAAGGGCGATTTCGAGCGGACTAGGCGGATCGTCAAGTCGACCAAGCTATTTCATCTCGCCGTTAGTCTCGGAGCGGTCGAATCGTTGATCGAGCAACCTGCGAGTATGTCCCACGCCAGCTATGATGCCGCAGCTCGTGCCAAAGCCGGAATCGCCGACAGTCTCATTCGTCTTTCCATCGGGTTAGAAGACGCTCAAGATCTCATCGAAGACCTCGATCAAGCCCTCCGCAACGCCTAGCCTGTCTGCTCAGGCGAACAAGATGGAAGAGCGGATTTTGGTAAGAAAATGGGTGGTAAGAAGATGAAGATTGTTGAAACGCGAAGTTAATGTTCTTGAGCAGTAATCGTGATGGAATTCGCAATTTGACTTCGTCGATCAACAGCTACATGGCTAACGAGTTACCGTCTTCAACGAAACTAGTTCGTGTTCAACATTGATCCAATGAATCTCGCGGAGTGGACTATAGTTTATCAAGCGAGAGAGTTGCTTTTCAAAAGCACTTTTGCCACGCGAGATTGTAGTAATCTGATAGGCAGAATGTTCTGAAGCTAGATGGAAACGCTGATTGCCAAGATGTGTTACATCACGACAAAGTGGAAGCATGACCTCAACCTTTTCTCTTCCGCCAAGTAGCGAAATCAGCGCTTCATCGTAGATTGGTATTGAGAGTGAAGTCCCCCAATCTCGCAGCAATTCAATTGCCAGTTTCCTGAATGCGTCACTTCCCCTATAGTCGCAATCATCCAGGCTAAAGTCGCGACGTTGTTCGCTACGAAAAGGGGCATTAACGAACCTGGATTCCACCTTCGAATTACCAAAGTTCAGTAGTTTTCCGCGTGGAAGATCGAGCAAAAGCAGATAGGTTAACAATTGTCCAACATGAGCATCTGAAATCGCGTTTGCGACTTTGAGTTCATAGACTCCTCGTTCGGCCACGACAAAGTCGAGGTAAAATGCCTTGCAATACTCGCGAAATGCCAATCTAACTTCTAGTTCTCTGTGTACCGCGAACCCGCTGTCCTCTAGCCGTTTGGCGAGATCTGCTTGATAGATTCGCTCGTCCGCAAGCCTGCCCAAGTCATTATGCGAATTGAACGCGTGTCGCATAACTTTGTAATCCAGTTCACGAAAATCATCGGTCGAAAGCGGCTCTATAGCGACAGCGCAGTGAACGGGCATGATGGATGTTAGAGTTGCAGCGCATTACGGGAATCGTGAGAGGTAATGCAGAGTATTTTGGAACGTACGCGGTGTGAATGCAAGAGCCGAGTAGGTAAGAAGATAAGTGGTAAGAAGATGAAGATTTTCGAGATAGCTCAATAGTCTGGTCCGGCAATCAACGCGGTAGATCTTCTTACCCCGATTTTCTTACTTCGTTTTCCTGGCCTTGTCGTAAAGGAGCTAGGATACTGTCGGCCTTTGGAGACGTTCTTCGGTTAAGCGTTGAAGAGCGCGGTAAGAAGATAAGTGGTAAGAAGATTAAGATTTTTGAGATAGAGCTCAATAGTCTCGTTCTGCAATCATCGCGGTAGATTTTCTTACCCTCATTTTCTTACCATGTTCTTCTTCCGGCCTTGTTGTAACGGAGCGTGGTTACTGGCGGTCTTTGGCTAGCTGTCGGAAGTAGCCTTCGATGACGTCACGATAATGCGTGGGGAGTTCTTCGGTTAAGCGTTGAAGAGCTTCCTGACGCTGAGCGGGTGGAAGATTGCCCCAGCCGGATCGTTCTTCGCGCTTCTTAGGATCGACATCGCCTGAGCCCTTGGGGCCACCGGCGATTTGCGATTCGTCCATTGGGGTTTGCTGAGCGTTTTGAGGTTGTTGGCCCTGACCTTGTTGCTGTTGTTGCTGCTGCTGTTGTTGTTGGCGAGCTTGCTCCTCGATTTGATCAATCATCTTGTCCAACTTCTTGACGATGTCCTCCTCTTCGTCACGCACTTTTTGTCCAGCGCGGCCCAAGTCTAAACGACGGCTAACATCAGTCATCAACCGCGCAATCTCGTCTAGGGAGTCTTCCTTGAGCGGTGTGATGTCGGCTTGCATCAAGTTGGATACTTGCCGATAACGAGCTGGTAATTCATCCTCACGTTCTAGAAGAACTTTGAGGTTGTTGATGCACTCGGTCTTTTTCAGCAAGTGATGTTCAGCGGTGGCTCGGTAGAAGAGCAGCGTGGCTGGATCGCACGCTTGACCTAGTTCAAGACCCGACAAAGTCTCAAGAGCTTCGTCGTACATGCGGCGCTGTCCAAACGCGCGACCATAAGCCAAACGAACAGCGTCTTGCAGCCAGCCTGGAACGTCGCTGGTTAGCCAGGGAATATCTTTGGGAGCAACCAATGGGCTGTCGACAGAGCGCAACTGGCCAACCAATTCGGCTAGGCGAGGTTCGATCAAGCTACAGGTATCGAGCAAGCGATCGAGTAGTTCCGGGCCACGCAGTGTTTTAGATGTGCTCCACAGCTTTTCGACCTTAGCTCTATCGTCAGGATTGGCTTGGCGTTGATCCAAAAAGCTTGAGAGATGGCTGTCGAAGCTGGCTGTGTTGGGCCATTCCCACGTTGCCGCTTTCTTGATCTTGTCGGTGTCTTGTCCTTGTTGTGGCGAGCCTTGCTGTGGAGAGCCCTGCAGCAAGCCACCGGGGAGGCTTAGAAAGAGAATCAGACCGATGGATAATCCACAACGCAAACCGAAAGACATTTTGGCAACGATCATTACGTTTCCTTGGTCGGTCCGAACGCGGCTGGTCAAAATCACGAGTGTCAACTTGGGGCGACACTCATGTGATGGTATAGTGAATTCTAGCCGAATTAGCAAGAATATTCCAATAACAAGATGAATGTTGGCGCTAAATCCCCTCAATGTTTGGGTGAAAAGGCGATTATTTGGGGTTGAGCGGCCCGCTAGCCTTTGCGACACTCTGGTAAAATCCGTAATGCCCGAGATTTCGTAGACTGTGTAAATTGCTAAGCGTAGATTGCTAAGCCTTCTTCAAAAGTGGGGGTATCAAGGGCATGCGTTTTCGACAAATCGACAAGATTACCAAGCTAGAACCTGGTAAATCCATTACCGCCGAGATGACTCTCTCTGGCAAAGAAGACTACCTGCGCGACCATTTTCCTAGGTTTCCAGTGCAGCCGGGGGTCATGATGCTTGAGTCGCTGTATCAAGCAGCTCAGTTTTTGGTCCGCGCGACCGAGGATTTTCACTCGGGATTGGTATTGCTTCGCGATGCGAAAAACGTCAAGTTCGCTTCCTTCTTACAGCCTGGCGAGACATTGCAGGTAGAAGTTGAACTCCTCAAGAAGGAGGGTTCGCTATACACTTTGAAAGCCAGCGGAAGTAAGGGCGAAACGCTGTGCGTGGCCGGGAGACTGGTGGTGGATTGTGTTCAAGATGGCCCACCCAACTCCGTCGACCAGCATGCTGCTGAGTATATTCGGCAAATCGTTGAGCAACTTAAGCAAGTGGCTATGGTTTAGCCTGTAGATGGCTATAATCTGCCGCGACACGGGCCATCGATAAGTGCCCAAAACAGACACGGTTATATTTCGAACTTGAGCTGGCTGGCCGGCTCCGGAAAATTCTAGTTTAGTTAGTAGGAAATCAAAACTATGGCGAATTCGGAAGAGGTTTTCGACAAGGTACGCGCTGCCCTAGTAGACGCATTGGGTGTTGACGACGATGAAGTGACACCAGAAGCGACTATGGTCGGAGACTTGGGTGCGGAGTCGATCGACTTCTTGGACATTGTTTTCAAACTAGAAAAAGCTTTCGGAATCAACATCCCTCGTGAAGAGTTGTTCCCGGATGACATTCTTACCAACGCCAGTTTCGTCAAGGACGGCAAGGTAACGCCAGATGGTATTTCCGAGCTAAAGAAGCGACTCTCGTGGGCGGATCTGAGCAAGTTCGAGCAAAACCCGCGCGTACAAGACTTCGGTAATCTTTTGACTGTTAGCGATCTTTGCCGCTACGTTGAGAGTAAGCTGGGTTAATTCGTACAAGTAAAACAACTTTGCTGAGTCATCATGCGTTGGTTCTGGATCGATCGATTCGAGAAATTTGTTTCGGGTAAAGCGGCTACCACACTGAAGAATGTCACCTTAGGCGAAGAACCTTTGGACGACTATCTTCCAGGCTATCCGCATTACCCACACAGTTTGATGATCGAAGGCATGGCGCAAACCGGCGGTTTGTTGATTGCTCAAATCCAGGACTTTAAACAACGCATTGTTTTAGCCAAGATCAGCAAGGCTCACTTCAACGACATTGCTCGACCCGGTGATCAGTTAGTTCTGACCGCTACATTGCTCAACTTGCAAGACGATGGTGCCATTGTCGAAGGCAAGATTGATGTGGCTGGAAAAAGGCTGGCTGATATGGAATTGACCTTCGCCATATTGGACGAGTCCTATGGCGAAGCATCGTTCTTTATGCCTGGTGATCTTTGCCGCATCCTGAGAAGCTTGAACATGTTTGCTGTCGGCGTGAAACAGGACGGTACACCGATAGACATCCCTCAGGAAATGCTTGAGGCTGAGCGATTTGAAAAGCCGATAGTTTCCAACGCGCCGCTGCCAGTAACCAGCTAGTCTTTCTTAAATCATCGATGCGGTGAGCGAGCTGATGCAATCCAATCGCTCGGCGCACACGGAAGTAACAACCGGCAACGATCGAAGTTGGTCGTAAATCTCTGTTACCGATCGATTCAAGTCGATCAGTTGTTCCTTGGCGCTGTAGATCTGCCCTTTGATTTCCTCAAAGATGACTCTGAAGTTGCTCTGATTTCCCAGTGCCGTCGCTTCAACCGTTCCAACTAACTGACTAAACATCAGCGTGAGTATGGTCTTGCGGAGTTCTTCACTGGAATTACCCAAGTCAAGCAAGGGACGCTCGATCTCTTCTAGCAACGCAACAATCTGCGTGAACGTTGTTCGAAATGCTGCTTCTATCGATCGGATCATTTCACCCGCATGTTTAAGATAGTTCGAGTGACCATGTTGATCGTTGTTTTTGACTAGCTCAACGAACTCGGCGCAGAACGACGTTAGCATCTCGATCTGAAGTCGGCTGGCCGCCAATCCAAAACCGACTTGCGATAGCTGAGGCGTCAAATGATGGATTCGTTTTCGAACATCTGTGACAAGATGCGTTACGTTGCGCGAGGTCGACCCTAGGTGCTCAGCGATCACGCCTAAGCTCGGCGCGTTGCCGCGAATCTTGGCTGATTCAACGGATGCGTTCATCGAGATGAGCTGAAGCGACTGCGCGAGTTCGAGCACAAAGGCCGCGTCCTTCTCCAGTGACTCGCTCAGGTTGATGAAGTCGTCGATGCGTGCGAACAGCTTGAGGATGTCGCCATTGAGCCGAGTGCCTTCATCAAAAACCTGCGAAAGCTGTTGCGAGAGTAGATGTCCATCGGGATGCACGAAGGCAGGAATGGCCTTTACGTTTTGAAGTGTCAGCTCATGTTCGCGACTCTTCAGTTCCGTACGCAGGACCGTGGCCATGAAATCGTCGTAGCTTTCAAAACCATGCTCCTTCAAAATGGCGCTCAGTCGTTCGGTGCCAGCTCGCATTCCTTCTTGACGTCCGTTGCCCTGATCGCCGTGTTTAGTCTCGATCTCTTTCAGCTCTTGATAGACTTTTTCAACCAGTGGAAACAGGGCGCTGCTGGGTTTGAAGCGAATGGATAGATAGGCGTTGCGCGGGAGCGGGGTGACCAGTGCTACGACCCAGTAGTACTGGCCAGTGACCGCCATGTTCTTGACATAGGCCGCGATCGGCTTGCCAGCTTCCAGGTAGTCCCAGAGCAATTTGAAGACGGTTCGAGGCATATCCGGATGTCGGATGATATTGTGAGGACGCCCCACCAATTCATCGTACGGATATCCACTAACACGCGCGAATACGGTGTTGCCCGTTTCGATAATGCCTTTGGCATCAGTGGTCGAAAAGAACAGTTCTTCGATACGAAACTGCGCTTCGACGTCCAAAGGACGAATCTTCATCGTTGCCATGTCTGCCCCCAAACCGCAACCAAGTTACATAAACGCTGATTTGGATAGACATGTGTGCGTGTTCGAACTTCGCGCAATAATGCTCTATCGATCAGTCACTCAAGGATAGGACGGCCAGCATCAGCCGCATCCAGATGGCGCACATTGCAATTGGTAGAACAAGTGAACCGTTCTGGAATCTGTAGGATTTGACGGTTGCGAGGGCGGTGACGAGGTGGCACGGGTGGTACGGCCCTGAGAGGCGAGTGCAGCAGGCCTCGAAGGGCGTGGCATAGCCTGACTTCGAATAATCAATCCGCACAAGCACAACACGCCCATCAGTTGTTACCTCGCTACGCTTCGGTCAACAACTTCTGAGCGTGCCACCCAGGTTTGGGCTCGCTACTCAGGTTTGCTTTTATCGGGTGTGCCAACCCGATCCATCAATCACGAGTCTGCAGCGTCGACGCGATCGCCTAATAGGGATGGACCACAATCTCAATCGGAATTTGCAATGGATTGCCGTTTTCGTCTCGTACATCCAACATCTTGAATTCCGCATAGTCATCACCAGGATCAACTGCACAAATAATCTGGACGTAATAGTCCTTTCGAGCAATCTTTTTGTCAGGGATGGCTCCATCGTTGATGGTTTGAGCATAGTTGGCGAGCTTTGTGGCCAGTAGCTTCTTGCGCTTCGCCAATTTGGGTGTTACGTTGGCATCAACAATCATCAAAACGTAGCGACCATCGCGAATTCCCATTGTGTCAATTACATCGGTATCCTCTAACATCTAGAAATCCTATTTGCTTTCACTTAGTTCGGCGGCCACAGACGTAAACTTGTTTTCTTTGTCAGCCCTGTCGAACAACGCGTTTTCATCATTGGGGCTGCGAAGGTCGGGATGGTCGAAATGGGGTCGAATCGCAGGTTTGCCGGTTGGGTCATAGATTCGAATTGCGTTGGGATTTGAACTTGGTTCATACCAACCCCAGCGTTCATTCATTGCACCTTCCCATATCTCGATCGGTTGTCCGATCAAGTGCGCCGCAAACTCCAACCACTGAACACTTCGAGTCGACTGAAACTCTAGAAAGCAACCCTCACTGGTGCGGACGAGATTGGTAGCCAGCAGGACGGTGTAGGGTAGCATTCGGTCATTAAAGTCATATCGTTTCAAAATGATTTGGGGATAGACTTCAATTGTCACTTCAGGAGGAAGCGGAGCTTTATATGGATCGAAGCCTCTTCGCTTCTCATAGGTAGTTGAGTAATAGTTCAACGGTTCATCGCCCATCTCCTCTAAGTACGAGGGGAATGTCTGCGTGCAGAGAAACAGATCCAGTTGCAACTCGGATGGATCGCACACAACGCTTTGTAGAACCCGTAGGGCGCGTTGAAAGATCTCTAAGGCAACTTGAGGGGCAAGCTTAGGAATATTGAAGCAATAACTCAGAGATTCTTGTTTGTCATCCATTTGCTCCGCAACAAGTCCCAGCTTTTCCATCGTCTCCAGGTCTGGACGAGGCAGAGTTGCCCCAACCCCAAATTTCTCGAATTTTGCCACGTAATTCCATAGTTCTTTGGTTAACGCCCGATAGCAGTTGGACCAAACTTCGTAGAGATTATTGTACTTGGCAAACGGGTACGAGAATTCTATCTCACACCAAGTCGTAAGTTCTCCATCGTCAGATCGACTCGGCCTATGCTGTATCGACATGGCTAGTCTTGCAATGATCGCTTGTTCATTCTGCCGCCAGAACGCAGTTACCGAAGAATTCGGCCACTTCTCATTCATGCAGATTCGCAAATAACGCTCTAGAATTTGCTTGCTGTAGGCCTCTTCGCGAAACAAGTCGATTGCTTCGTTGGGCCATTCGCTGCCCCCTTGCCCACTAAAGATTCTGGGAGGATGAAACATTATTTCGTCCTCCTGGGAAAAGCTTGTAGCAAACCGCTCGTCCCACGTTGGTACACATTTTGAGAAACCTAGTCTCACGCAGTAATATTTAAGCAACGGAAGGCGTTTCTTTAAATCGGCTTTCTCGATTAAAGTCCTTGCGAAATAAGGGCCAGTCATTCTTTGCCTATCCAGATTCAAGGAGTTTAGTAGGGGGTAATCACGATCTTGATGTAAGACGGCAGAATGCCATTGTCTCGCACACCAGAAGTTTTGATTTGCTGAGTAGTTCCAAGATACTATCTGTCCTTAAAAAGTGTGGCACGCTCAGAAGTTGTTGACCGAAGCGCAGCGAGGCAACTGATGGGCGTGGAGACACGTGTGCAGCGGATGATTACAAGAAGTCCAACCAAGCCACGCTCTTCGAGGCTTGCAAATTCGTTGATAGTGTTGCGGGGAATTGTTTGCTGCATAAGTTAATCGCACTGGTGTGTTGCGCATGCGGGTAAGTTTGGAAAGCAGTGCGAATTGATGTGCAGTGATTCTTTTGTAGCAGAGTTGGCTTGTAGAACGCATGCTGCACACACCCTACGAAGAAGCGTTCCAAACGGAAAGAGGCGGGCTGTTCTGGGCAATCAAGCCGACTTGTTTGGCGCGACGATTTAGTTCGTCGAGGGCTTGTGAGCCTGTCGTTCCGAGATCGATCGTCCAGTCATTCACGTAGAGTTCAACGTGTTTCATTAGTACGGTGTCGTCAAACTCTTGTGCGTAACGACGCATGGTGGGTAGAGCCGATGAAGGATTGGCGCGTGCGTAGTTCAATGAATCGAGAATCACGGACTGAACGCGGCCAATTATGGAATCGCCGAGCTGCTTTGCGGCGAGAATGCCACCTAGCGGCAGCGGGCATTTTGTTTCTGCTTCCCAGCGAGTCCCCAGATCTTCCACTAGTCCCAGGCCTTCTTGTTGCCATGTGAAGCGTCCCTCGTGAATGCAAACGCCAAAGTCTGCTTGGCCGTTCTGAAGCATAGGCATGACTTTGGAAAATACCACGTGTTCGACTCGCGTTGTTTGTGGATAGAACAACGCAAACAGCAGCGCTGCAGTCGTGTCTTTGCCTGGGCATAAGGTCAGTTGGGACATCTCGCTGGGGCAATTTCCATTCTGCGCGGAAAGCAAAAGTGGTCCGACGCCAAATCCTAAAGCTGAACCGCTGGGTAGGACTAACATGCGATCCGTCCAACGCAGCGCGGCATGGAAACTGGCTTTGGCAACATCGAACTCACCTCGATCAATTCCGTCGTTGAGCTCTTGGATGTCCATCAACTGAATTTGGAAATCCAACCCTTGCCAATCGACCAACCGTTCCATCAAAGCGCTAAATGCAAAGGTGTCGTTGGGGCAGGTGGAAATTGCCAGTCTAATTCTTGTGGTCATTGGCTTCCTCGATCTGTTGGCAAACCAGTGCGATTGCTGATCGCATTGCATCCATGGTTTTCCAACGCTTGTGTTCCCGATCCCCTGCTCTGTTCGAAATTCCACGAATGATGCGCAGTGGAACATTCATTGACTGACATGCGCGAGCCACCGAAAAGGCTTCCATGTCTTCAGCTTGGCAATCTGGAAACTTGAGCAGTTTCTGTTTCGCCTCCTGGGCGTTGGCCGAAGCGGCTGTGGTGCTGAGCAGCGATCGAGCTGGGGTAAGCGGAGTTAAGCTAATACGCTCTTGCATGCCGTTACCCAGCGACGACGACCATCCAAGTTCGTTGACCGATTGATAATGCTCCGCGGCTCCGACGCCAATCCCGTAGCAGCAAACTTCGGAAAACTCGTAAGCCTGGCCAACGATCAGTTCATCAACATAGCTTCCCGCAATTCCCACTAGCCAGACTTGCTGTGGCCGATGAGCGTGCACAAGCTCAAGAGTTCGAATCGCCGATTCAATCAACCCAATTCCACAAATTTGAACTTCAACCGAGCGCTGTATTAAGGCATCGATCTTGGTCGCAGCGAGCTGCCTTTCGAATTCCGTCGGGATCAGAATTAGATGCCGAAGGCCACTACTTTGATTGGGTTGATTCGACAAGTAGGCTCTCGTCAGGCTGGAGTGCTTCTCAATGCATAATTGATTATTACCAGTCAATTATAGCTGTGGAGTACAGGGCCTGCCGAGGGGCACGAATCCGGTTTTCAAAGCAACTCTGCGATGCACAATGAGCCCTTGGCTAGTTACAATGGCCAGTTGAAGGTTTACTGAATTCTACTTTCCAGAGACTCCGGCGGTTCAAGCTATGGTTCACTTCACTAATCACTCCGTCGTTCGCATAGTGGTGCGCTCCTTCGCATTGACTCTTTCTATCTTGGTGATTTGTCCTTCAGTCAGGGCGGAAGAGATCTTTGTTGAAGCCGAAGCCTTTCAAAAGCATGGTGGCTGGTCGCTCGACACGCAGTTCATTCAAGAGATGGGCTCGCCCTATCTGCTGGCGCACGGATTGGGTAAGCCAGTTGCGGATGCGGTGACTGAAATTCGCGTGGCCCAAAGCGGCAAGTATCGACTGTGGGTTCGCACCAAAGACTGGGTTGCTCGATGGAAGGCGACGGGGGCTCCTGGCCGGTTTCAAGTTGCCATCAATGGAAAGACTGTAAGCAACGACTTTGGTACTCAAGGTGAGCAATGGCAATGGCAAGATGGTGGTGTTGTTGAGCTGGCTGCGGGAGCTGCGGAACTGCGATTGCTAGACAAGACTGGCTTTGATGGGCGATGCGATGCGATCTGGTTGACCACCGACTTGACTGCCAAGCCCGATAACGACTCAAGCGTTCTTTCCCCATGGCGGAGATCACAACTGAAGTTATCGCCACAACCGCAGACTCGTGGCAGCTACGACTTGGTTGTTGTCGGCGGCGGCTACGCTGGTATCGCTGCTTCGCTATCGGCGGCTCGGATGGGTTGCAAAGTCGCCTTCATTCAAGATCGCTTAGTCCTTGGAGGAAACGGATCCAGCGAAGTGCGAGTCTGGTCGATGGGGTTGATTCGTCGAGGCCGATATCCGCGGATTGGTGAAATCGTGGAAGAGTTTTGTGATCACGCCACCAAGAGTCCTGGCCGCGAGGAAGAGTTTGGCGATGCGATCAAGGAACAACTAGTCCGCGCGGAAAAGAACATCGATCTGTTTCTCGGACATCATGCCTTCGCCGTGGACAAGAAAGGCGATGCGATCGACGCTGTCTGGGCCTTTGACGTCAAGTCGGCCTCGCCGGTCCGCTTCACTGGCAAGTTGTTCGCAGACTGTACCGGGCACGCTTGGATCGGATATTGGGCCGGTGCTGATTGCGAATACACTCCGATGGGTCGCATGGGGATGAGCAATATGTGGCGATGGGAAGATCGTGATGCTCCACAGACTTTCCCTGAAACTCCTTGGGCCTTGCAGATGACGATGGATGATTTTCCTTACCCCCGCGATAACCATGGACAATGGTTTTGGGAGAGTGGCTTTGATAAGGATGCCTTGCAGGACGCCGAGGCGATTCGCGATTGGAATTTACGCGCAGTCTTCGGAGCCTTTTCAGCGATGAAACGCGGCGAACAAGCTGACAAGCACGTGAAGTCCAGCTTGGAGTGGGTGGCTTTTGTCGGAGGTCCACGCGAAAGCCGCAGAATCATGGGCGATGTCGTTCTTTCGCAGGATGACATCGTATCGAAGAAGGATTTCTCAGATGGTTGCGTCCCCAGCACTTGGTCGATCGACTTGCACTATCCGAAAAAAGAGTTCTCCATCAAGTTCGCGGACAACCCCTTCATCTCGATTGCCGAACATGATCGTCGCATCGATCGCAACTATGGCTACCCAGTTCCCTACCGATGCTTTTACTCTCGCAACATTCCGAATCTATTCATGGCTGGTCGTTGTATCAGCGTAACGCATGAAGCCCTAGGAACCACTCGCGTCATGAAGACGTGTGGAATGATGGGGGAAGTTGTTGGCAAAGCGGCTTCGTTGTGCGTCAAGCATGATTGTGGGCCTCGAGCTGTTTACGATAGTCACCTGAGCGACTTAATCGAACTGTTGCACATGCCTGGCAAGGCGCGACGAGCCACGGTGAATGACAAGATCGATATTCCTGCAGATGCTATGCCGCTTGCTAGTCCGTATGGACCAATTCCGGGAGTCGATCCGGGTTCGTTGCCTGGAATTGTGGTCGATGATCGACAAGCTGAACTCAACGGAACCTGGACCGAAGGCGAAGGCTTAAAAGGTTTCATCGGTTGGGGTTACAGATACGCTTCCCCAGGATCTCAGAATCAAGCAAAGTTCACTTTAACCAACATCAAGCCTGGCAAATATAAAGTGCGTGTGGCTTATCAGCCGCATGAGAATCGCTCGAAGGAGGCTCCAGTTGTCATTGAGTATGGAAACCAGCGCCTTGCTAAGTCTGTCGATCAGCAGGCTGCTCCGCCAGAAGACAACGTTTGGATTACCTTGGAGACAGTGAACTTGAAAGCCGATGAAACCGTCCTGGTTGTGTTCTCTGGCCCTAAAAGCGGATTGGTTCACATCGATGCAGTCCAGTTGTTGCCAGTTCCTTAACGCGGAAGGGCTTTTTCATAACCCGCTGCGTTAGCGAGGGACATCTTGGGCTTGCCAGATAACGTCGGAAAAGTCAGTCCTTCGCGAACTGTTGCGAAAGAGAAAGATGCGCTCATTAGTATGGAATCGACAAACCAGTTCGCCAAACATTGGAAGTTTGCTGAAGGTCTAACGTTTCTGAATCACGGTTCCTTTGGTGCGGCGCCAACCGTAGTTCTCAAGGCGCAGCGCGAGTTTCAAGATCAACTGGAATCAGATCCGATTGCCTTTTTGGCTCCAGAAAGAAGCCTTGAGCCCAAGCTGGATTACGTGCGTCAGTGTCTCGCTGAACTCTTGGGAGCGTCTTTCGATCGACTGGCCTTTGTCCGCAATGCAACGGATGGAGTCAACGCTGTCCTGCGTTCGTTTCCCTGGAATGAGGGCGACCAGATCGTTGTGACCTCGCATGGTTACAACGCTTGCACGAATGCTGCGAAATTTGTGGGTTCTCAGTTTGGCGTGGAGGTCGTTTCTGCCGATGTGCCCTTCCCTTTGGCAAGCGAAACGCAAGTCGTCGAGGCTATTGAGCACGCGATCACCGCCAAGACTCGGCTGTTGCTGATCGATCATGTGACCAGTCCGACTGGATTGGTATTTCCAATTCAAGCGATCATAGAACTGGCGCATCGCAAAGGCGTTCGAATCTTGATTGACGGAGCCCACGCGCCGGGAATGCTGCCTCTGAAGCTCGACCGATTGGGCGCCGATTATTACACGGCGAATCACCATAAATGGCTGTGTGGCCCGAAAGTCTCAGGCTTTCTTTACGTCGCGCCGCAGTGGCAAGAAGAAGTTCGACCCACAGTGATCAGTCATGCTGCGAATCGACCGCGACCGAATCGATCGCGATTCTTAGCCGAGTTTGACTGGACGGGCACCTTTGATCCGACTCCATTACTGGCCTTGCCGACTGCGATCGAGTTTCTAAGTCAACTTTATTCGGGCGGATTCGAACAGCTCATGCGGGAGAATCGTGAAAAGGCACTTGCTGGTCGGCGGAACATTTTGGATAGACTAGCCATCGATTGTCCAGCTCCGGAATCGATGATCGGAAGTCTAGCTGCGGTCCTGTTGCCGGCTTCAAGCTTTCGCCGCGAAAGGCTTGAGCTCCTGAAGAGTCATCTATACGACGACTATCGTATTGAACTGCCCGTGTTCCAATCCCCTATCGGGCCGGACTCAGGAGATTGGATTCTGCGAATTTCGATGCAAGTTTACAATGAACTATCGCAGATTGAAAAGCTGTTGGATGCAGTTCAATCTATATTGAATGGCTAGCTGTACGACCGATTAAGGATTCTTCGGGTCAACAACTTTGGGTGGTTCCGCTGCTGGGTTGCCAAGTTGGTAATCCCGAATTGGTCCACCTTGGACAAAGACTAGAGGAGCACCCTGAGGTCGACCGGTGGATTCTGCATTGCGATCCCAAGGAACCGCATAAGCCGCGAACATTCCTGTGGTAAGGTCGGTAACGTAGATCAAACTGTTTCCTGGGCGAGCTCCACCCGAACTAGCTCGATGCGCAATTGCGCCCGTGACCATCAGATACCGAGAGTTCTTTCCGGTGTTACCCAGTTGAGCTCGTACATTAGTGAAGTAGCGTGCACCAAATCGCCCTGTGCGTGGATAATAGACCAGGCACTGAAGATCGCCGGTGTTGAAATCAAGGAAGAAAACTCCTTCCGAATCATCGCTAATTGGTCCTGATGCCACGGCGAGCGTATCGGACGAATCCGATGACGATGCGGCTAACGGCAATGGCAAGCTATTCGTTGCCTGGCTCCTGCCGACGTACAAACCTACTAGCAGAGCTAGGCTACAGCCGATGCCGCTGGCTAGGCAAAGAGCAAATGTCTTCGCGCAAATGCGTGATGACGAATTGGCTGTGGAAGTTGGTGGTTGAGGTGTTGAGGTAAGCGAAGGTGCCAAGCTGTCAACATTTTGACTCATGATTGATTCCATTGGCTGCTATTAGAAGCGTTAAGGAAAGTGCCTGTAGATGATGCACTTAATCATAGCGACTTCTGAACGGCTGGCCAACGTGAATTGGACTGCGTAAGGCGGGCGGACTTTGCCGGTTAAGCTTGCCTGCCTTAAATCGGTGCAACTAAAGCCAAGCTTGCATGTTGCGCTTAATCTTGATCGCAGAAGAAATGCCTCGTGAGGCAAGGCTGGGCGGTAGCAAGATCGATTTGCTAAGAGAAACCGGTGAGCAATGCCAGCCTTTCTTGTAGTGCTCGTCACCGCGGAGAAAATCAACGGATTTGATTCCACGTTCTATGGCGGTTCGCAGCATCAGGCTATTAATCATGTGGCCCGGCTCAAGGTCGATCCGCTGAGTATCGAAGCCGGATTGATAGATGTACCAAGTCGCATCGCTTTGGAAGATCAAGAGCATTCCCAAGGTGCTTCCACCATGAAGCAGCCTTGCGATAGAAGCCGAACCTTCGCTGGCCAAGTCGAGCGTCGCCGATTTGAGGAATTGTTCAAAGTTGGCATCAGCGAAAACTCCAGGCTGGCTGAGTTGCTGACGACGAAGTTGGTGCAATCGAACAAACTCTGGCCAATGTTCGTTAACTTGTTGTGGATCGCTAACTAGTTCAAACGTCAACTCGCCGCGATCTGCCATTTGCGTTGCTCGTCGCGTCTTGCGGCGTCGAGACTTTGAAAGTAGCGATTCGTACTGCTTCCAATTGTTGGGAAGATCGATTCGCCAAGTGGATTCGATGGCGACCGTGTCTTGCGTCCAACCGCGATCGACCAAGGTGTTAATAAAGGTTTGCCACTGCGGACAGCTTGGGCGATAGCCTTCGATTTCGATCGCCGTAGGAGCATCGAGAAACTTGCGGGGGTGCAGGGCGAACCATTTCGCGGTCGCTTGAGCTACATCAACTTCGCTACCAGGCTGACATGGTAGTTGGACATAGTCACTACATACTTGCCCACTTCCGACAAGTCGCCACCAACCAATCCCCCGCGAGAACTGTTTGAACCAAGAGGATTGGCCTAAAAGTGCATCGTCTGAGTCCTTAACCGCCAATGTGGTAAGACCGTCCGAGTAAACGCCTCGGCAATGTCTGTGAAAGTGCCGCCAGGCACTTTCAAGCCAATGGGATCGTTGCATAAAGCAATCGGACGGAAACAAATCAAACGAAGGCCAATTTTCTTGTGAAATGGACTCGCATTGAAGTGCAGGTTGGGAACTGATAGTTGGCATGATTCTTCCCGGCGGCAAAAGAATTCGGGCTTTAGCGACCGGAAACTCCGTCCGCTTGAATACAAACGCCAGGCGATTAAGGATAAATTGTCTTAAGGGTATGCCAAAAAACAATCCATTCGACTTACTAGAAATCACGTTCGCCGTTTAAGAGAACCTGTTACAACTGCTACATTGCATCCAGCCTGACCGTAATGCAGGCCTGGTAACTGAAGTTCCACTCATTGCGGTTCGAGCTAATCGGAATAACCGGAAGGCTTGACCGCCAGAAATGGCGATTTGGATCTTAGTACGTTAATGGGTGTCCCAGTTCATGCCCCACGCGGCTGTGAGGCATGGTGAGGCATGGGCTCCCTAAAAGCAAAAAGAGTTTAACGGCAAGCCGCAGGGGACTGTGTCGATTGCTAAGTTCGGTAGCTCTAATTTTCCTCAGCGTCCGTGTTTCTTCTGGAATGGAAGAACAGTCGCCTGCGGCTTGCCGTTAAACAAAGAACAGTCGCCTTCGGCTTGCGTTTTGACAGAATTCTCTCATGGGAATCGAACCTTGGCATGAATGAGGCGGTGGTCGGATAGTTGCTGAACATTGACTTGAAGGAGTTCGAACTTCCAAGTGCGAGGAATGAAGATCCAGTCAATGACAACCTTGGGATCGTTCGCTGCAAAAGTACAATGGCTTGGGTCACTGCTGGTCGTTTGATTCCAGCGATGAAACTGAGAGGATTGATCGAGCAGATCGATGGCGTTCTGGCCAGATGAATCTTGGGCCGATTCGTTGAATCCAGTAGGACTTGAATTCAAGTCGCCGGCAAACACGGTTGGTATTGCAGAGTCCTGGGATCGCTGAAGGATTAACTTAGTTGAAGCTACTCGAACAGCCTCGATTCGTTGCGATAGGTGAGCTCCGATAACTTGGAGATTACCCTTAGGATGAGCGACTTCACATGCGATGGCTTGCTTTTGTCCCAACACGATGGTTTCAAATATCGAATGACCTGGCAATTCGACTAGCTGAGCATCTTGAATGGGATACTTCGACAGTACAGCATTGCCGAATGCCCAATTCCAAAAGGCGATGCGAAAATCCCTGTTGCGTTGTTCGACCCAGACTGGATATCCGGCCTTCTTGGCAAGATACTCGGCTTGATTGATCGAATAGCTCCAAGATGAATCAAAGTCGACTTCGTTCAGGACAACGATATCGGCGTCGACTTGACGCAGCAACTCGGCGATCTTGTCGAGTCGATCGATGCGTTCGGCTTTCGCGCCTCCCGACAAATTCGACTCGGCAAGGCCGCGACCGTGAGCGATGTTGTAACTAGCGATGATCAACTGTCCATGTTGTTCCTGCGAATCTGCTTTGGGGCTCGTTTCGACAGATCCACGAACTTGAACCGCGCGAAGGTTGGAGGTGAGTCGACTGTAGAGCAGCGGCAGAAGGAGAATGCCCAAAGCGATGGCCGCGATGGATTTACCGGTTCGGGACTTGGGCCAGATTCTAAGTTGCATTACGCCGCCTAATTTAGCCTTTTGTCGAGGATCAATCGTCGAGGAATCGTTCAAGGTAATGTATCCCTGCGATTTTGGGAAAACGAGCCGTGTCCAAAAGGTAGATGGCGGAAAGGTGGATTCGCTACGGAGAAAACGGGAAACATCATCAGATGTAATGGAAAATGCCGGTTCTTCCGCAATTTGAGCTTCAGCCGTAAAATGGCGTCTTTGCCCGACTCAAGATGCGGCAAAATCACGCAAAATATCGGTTTGATAGGAATCTGCCATGGCTTCGCAAGTCGCCCAGGAACGCGTTTTCAATTTTTCGGCTGGTCCAGCCGTTCTTCCCGTGCCAGTTCTCGAGAGAATTCGCGATGAAATGCTCTGCCTGCCAGGTGCAGGCGCTTCGGTGATGGAGATTTCGCACCGCAGCAAGCCGTTCATCGCAGTTCAAGAACAAGCCAAGGCACGGCTCATGCGACTGCTGGGTGTCGGCGACGACCATGATGTTCTGTTCATCCAAGGCGGATCACGCTTGCAGTTTTCGATGATCCCGATGAACTTGCTTCGAGGCCAACCAGGTCCAGCCCAATATGTGCTAACTGGGACTTGGGGTGCGAGTGCGTTGGAAGAGGCCGTGAAGGAAGGGCCAACCGAGGTGATCTACGACGCCAAGGATACCAACTACGATCGCTTGCCGAAGGTTAGTGAGCTTAAGATCAATCCTCAAGCGGCTTACGTTCACGTTACGAGCAACGAAACGATTCAAGGCGTGCAGTTTCCAGCCGATCTGAACATCGGCAATGTGCCCTTGGTGTGTGACTCCTCCAGCGATTTTATGTACCGCCCCTACGACATCAGTCGTTATGGCCTGATGTATGCGTGTGCTCAGAAGAATGCTGGTCCGGCGGGAGTTACCGTCGTTGTCATCAAGAAGGAATTGCTCGAAAGATCACAAGCCAACTTGCCGGGCTATCTGAACTACCAGTTGCATTCCAAAGCTGATTCGATGTGGAACACTCCACCAACCTTTGCTGTCTACGTTTTGGGGTTAGTGGCTGAATGGCTTGAGGAGACCATCGGAGGCTTGGACAAGATGTACGCCATCAATCAATCCAAGGCAGCCGTGCTCTACGAAGTGCTCGACCAATACCCGCAGTTCTATCTCGGTCATGCACGCCGCGAAGATCGATCGTTGATGAATGTGACTTTCCGATTCGGCAAAGCTGAACTCGAAAAGGCGTTCCTCAAACAAGCTACCGAACAAGGCATGGACGGACTTGCCGGACATCGTAGCGTCGGTGGTATTCGTGCGAGCATTTACAACGCTATGCCCATGGAAGGCGTTCGAGCGCTAGCCGACTTTATGACCGACTTTGCTCAACGCAACGCGTAACGCCGAAGGATTACTTTTGCGTTGGCCGTTGCTGGCACAACTATTTGCAACGCGTTTTTCACTTTCGTTTGAATCGCTTTCAACCCCGCTGACGTTAGTGATCGGTCAAAGCCCGATTACTTCAGCTTTTCCATTTACCGCCTTGTCACTCGCTCACTCAACATCGAATTCAATCATGGGAAAATTTCGCATCGGCGTTCTAGACTCAATCGCACCCGAAGGCATTGCCATGATGCAAGCCGAGCCGAGCTGCGAATTTGAAGAGCGAATTGGATTAAAAGGTGCTGAACTTCGCGCGGCTCTGAACGAATTCGATGGGGTGATCATTCGCTCGGGAGTAAAGATTACCGCCGAATCGCTCGAGGGAAACAAGCGACTGAAGGCCATTGTTCGTGCCGGTGTCGGTACCGACAACATTGATAAAGACGCGTCAACGCGACTTGGGATCGTGGTCATGAATACGCCGGCGGGCAATACGCTGTCGACAGCCGAGCACGCCTTTGCGCTGATGATGGCCCTGTCTCGGTCGATCGCGCCGGCTCACCAGAGCTTGGTAAACGGTAAGTGGGATCGCAAGACGTTCATGGGGACACAGCTTGCCGACAAGACCCTAGGCGTCATCGGCTTTGGACGCATAGGTCGCGAGGTCGCGCTTCGTGCTCTGGCCTTTGATATGCGAGTGGTTGCCTACGATCCGTTCTTGACCGAAGAACAGGCTACTAAGTTAGGTGTTGAGTACGTGGCGACCGCTGCGGAAGTGTTGCCGAAGTGCGATTACATCACGGTTCACACGCCGATGACACCCGAAACAAAGTACTTGGTCAATCGCAACAACCTTTCGCAGCTAAAGCCCGGCGTGCGGCTGATCAATTGTGCTCGTGGTGGTATCTACGAAGAAGCCGCCTTGGTCGAAGGTTTGAAGAGTGGCCAAATCGCTGGCGTCGCGTTGGACGTTTTTGAAGAAGAGCCCTGCACGGACAGTCCGTTGTTCCAAATGAACAACGTCGTGTGCACGCCTCACTTGGGAGCCAGCACCGAAGAGGCTCAAACGCAGGTCGCTATCGAAGGCATTCAGCTTTTGATCAATTTCTTCAAGACGGGCGAAATCCGGCACTCGGTCAACGTTTCAGCTCTTGACCCTAAGACGCTCGACGCCATGCGCAGTCACTTGAACGTGGCTTATCGTCTTGGAATGTTGCTCAGCCAATGGCATGGCGGCAGTGTTTCGAAATGTCAACTCACCTACCGTGGCGAAGTTGCGGACAAAGATACCAAGCTACTCACCAGCGCCTTTTGTGTGGGTCTGCTTGAGCGAGCGATCTCCGATGTGAACATTATCAATGCTGAGATGCTGCTGCGAGAACGCGGCATTGAACTGCAAGAGTTTCGCAGCCGCGAGACATCAGCCTTCAGCAGCTCGATTGCTGCCGTTGTTGTCGGAGGTGATCGCAGCGTGAATGCTTCCGGGACTGTATTCGGGCACAACATGCCTCGACTGGTTACGCTGGGCGACTATCGCCTGGAGGCCTATATTGACGGCAATATGCTGATCTTTACACATCGCGACGTTCCCGGCATCATTGGCAAGGTTGGAACAATTTTTGGCAAGCACTCGATCAACATCGCTCAAATGTCTGTAGGCCGTGATAGCGATCACGCTGGCGGTCATGCGATTGGTGTCCTGAATTTGGATAGCCAGCCGACAGCCGCGGCCATCAAAGAGATCAGTTCAATTGAGGGTATCGAAACGGTGCATTGTTTGACGTTGCCCTTAGCTGGTTCACTTCCCACCTGGCTGCAGTAGCGGGTCCCCAATTTATGTCGTCGGATACTACTCATCGATGCGCGGTTTGTCTGTGCTATCTAGACGACGAAGATCTATTCTGCAGTAACTGTGGCACAGAGAATCCGTACGTCGACAGCACAGCGCTGGCTCAAATGGAGTCGTTTGTCGATCAACACAGTTACGATTGTCAGGGATGTGGCGCGTCGATGAGCTACGATGCTTCGGCGCAGGCGCTTCGCTGTCCATTCTGTGGTGGTGCCGAGCTGAAAATGCAGGAGGCTCGGCGTTCCATCCAGTGTGATTGGGTAGTGCCGCAAGCAATTGATTTCGCGGGGGCAGAGCAGATCTTTCGCGAATGGTTGGGAAGAGGCTTCTGGCGACCCGGTGATGCGGTCCAAGCATCGCAGATTGGCAAGATCGCGGCCGTGTATGTTCCTTTCTGGGTCTTCGAAGCTCACGCTGACACCAAGTGGACCGCGGACTCTTCGCCTGCACCGCCAGGCTCGCGAGGCGATTGGTATCCAGTCAGTGGCGAAAATCGTGCGCGCCATCGCGATATCTTGGTAGGAGCCAGCAGTATTCTCGCTGCCGGTGAAGTTCAAGCCATTGCTCCCTATGACTTGCAGCACGCCGTTCAGCCCGACAAGATCGACTTAGTCAACGCGACAGTGGAGATCTTTAGGCTTCCGCGTAAGCACGCGAGGCCAATTGCTCATTCGATGATCGAGGAGCGCGAGAGGCAAATCTGTTCCAGCTACGTGCCCGGACGCGCGCGGCGAGTCAAGGTGAATGTACGCATCCATGGCATGATGGGGCGACCTGTATTGTTGCCAGTCTGGATTTTGGCCTATCGATACAAAGATAAGGTGCATCGCGTGCTGATTAACGGTCAAACCGGAAAAATCGCTGGAAGTGCTCCTTTTTCCTATGCCAAATTGGTCGTGGTGATCGCGATTGTCTGCATGATCGCCTTCCTGATTTTCATGATAGTGGCCATTGCGAGCCGCTAAGTGGTTCTCCAACACCAAGCTTTACGTAGTGGGATTCGCCAGAATTCCCGTGCTTCAGTTTGACAGGCTGACTTGGCCAACGCACTTCGCCAAGATTAGCAAAGATGGTAAGATACACCGCTTCGCAGGAGTCGTTTTGCGACAGCAAACAGCAGGGAGGGAACTTGGCGTGGCACGAGAATCGATAATTAAGCCGGAATTGCCGGAGGAGGAAGACGGGGTGGTACGAGAGTCGATCACGAACCCCAGCCTGCCAGATGACGAAGGTGATGTAGCGCTGCGTCCGAAACGCATCGCCGACATGGTGGGTCAGCGCGAAGTGATCGAAGTCCTTCACATTGCCATCGAGGCCGCCAGGAAGCGCGAAGAGCCGCTGGGGCACATTCTGTTCGATGGTCCGCCCGGCCTGGGAAAGACTACTTTCGCCACTTGTATCCCGCGTGAAATGGGCGTGGCTGTTCAAATGGCTAGCGGCCCCGCGCTGAAAGCGCCCAAGGACATCATTCCCTACCTGACCAATCTTGAAGATCGTTCCGTTCTATTCGTCGATGAGATCCATCGCTTGCCCAAAGCAGTTGAAGAGTATCTCTACACGGCCATGGAGGACTTCCGCATCGACATCGTTCTTGGCGAAGGCGTCAGCGCGCGGACTTTGAATTTGCAATTGAAGCCCTTCACGTTGATCGGCGCGACAACACGAGCTGGGATGTTGAGCGGGCCGCTGCGAGATCGTTTCCAGATTCGCCAGCACTTAGGGTTCTACTCGTTGCCCGAGCTCAAAGAGATCATCACGCGAAATGCCAAGAAGCTCAACGTGAACATCGATTCCGAAGCCGCTTCGGAAATCTCCAAGCGCAGCCGAGGGACTCCGCGAATCGCCAACAATCGATTGTTGTGGGTCCGCGATTATGCGATGGCAAAATCCGATGGCCACGTCTCGACGGATATCGTTGTCAAAGCGATGGAGATGACCGGGATCGATGCTGTTGGTCTTGATCGCCAAGATCGTCGCTACATGGAAACCGTGATTCGAGTCTTTGGTGGCGGACCAGCGGGGATCGAAGCCATTGCGCATACGATGAACATCTCGTCGGATACCCTGGTTGATGAAGTCGAGCCGTTCCTACTTCGCAGCGAGTTCATTATTCGGACCTCGCGCGGTCGTTGTGCCACTCCAAAAGCCTACGATCATTTGAAGATCGCTCCGCCGACGAGTTCCGGCGACGATTTGCCACTCTTCCAGTAATGCATCTCAATATTTCCGCTCAGCTTTCTTGCTTGCACGAGGTTCGTCGCGACATCAAAATTGTAGGTAGGGTGAGGTATTAAGAGCGAGTCAACAAACTGTTCAGTTTGAGGAGTGACATTGTGAGTCTCCAACGATTGCCGTTATGGACTATTCCGCTGGTCATAGTCCTCGGGTTAGGTCTGCAAGTTTGGTATTGGGCTCAGTTGCCTGACCGGATGGCGATTCACTTTGGCACCAACGGTGAAGCCAATCAATGGATGAGCCGAACGGGAGCGACTGCGTTATCTTGTGGACTGGTAGTTGGCTTGCCACTGTTCTTCTCCGTCATTCCAATTGCTGTTCGACGACTACCTACCTCGATCATCAACATCCCCTATCGAGAATATTGGTTAGCACCCGAGCGACGCGATGCCACTTTGGCATGGATGAGTGGATTTTTGTTTTGGTTCGCCGCGGGGATTGCCGTTTTTGTTGTGTGTATCAATCACTTAACGTTCATTGCCAATCGTGATGCTTTGCCTTTACCGATGGTACCTTTTTGGATATCGCTAGCCGTGTTTCTCGGCGCGACATTTTCGGGAGTTGTCCTAATGTGGCGACGATTTCCCAAGCCAGATCATGTTGTTTAGATTCATCCAGCTCGGGCAAGCCGGTGGGATTGAAGTCCGTCCGGGTAGGTCAAATTCCTGCCAGGTTTGACCTCGGTTGACTGAGTGACACATCATGCTCTCATGAGGAATATCGTTTGCTAAGTAATGGTCTTTAGGTTTTTCGCTAGGGTTAGACCGGCGAGAAAGAAATGGGATATTGTCTAGCGCCTCTGCCAATTAGCATGAAGCCTAACAATCTACAGTGTATTAGAATGAGGCCAGAGTAACAGTCGCCTTCGGCTTGCCGTTAAACGATTTTCCTACCCTCCACCTACCTACCTCATCGTCTCCTTCAAGACCTATCATGCGAAAAAAACTATCTGCTTTTAAGGCTACGTTGCCAGTTGCAACTCATCTGCGCACTCTCGTTTCGTCGTCGGTCATTTTAGTTCTCACGTTCTTGACCGGTTCTGTATCCGCGGCCGCAGATGGCCCAACGGACAACCAAGCGCAATCTGTTCGACCGATGCCGCCGCCGGGTATTAAGATTGACGACGCCGTTCGCGCGGAGCTGCAAGCGGAATACGATAAACTCCATATTTTGGTAGAGGATCTTCGTAAGCTCAAAGACCCACAGCGCGTTAAGTACCTTCCCGACGTCGAGATCTTTGACAAAGCAGTTGCCATCGCGCTCAACGAAGATGGTTTCTTTGAACCTCGTGATGTTGAGAGCGCTCGCAAGCTAATTCGCGAAGGCACCGAGCGAGCGCTACAGTTGGCGGGAAACAACTCTGTAGGCTGGCGGTTAAGAATGACGGACTCTGGGGCGACGGTACGCGGCTATCGATCCAAGTTAGATGGCTCAGTGCAGCCCTACGGTGTCGCGTGGACAAGTGCCAAACCCAGCACTCGCGCGGACGTCTGGTGTCGCGGTCGAGCCGAGAAGGGTCTTGAACTGCAGTTCATCGCCAAGCAGCTCAGCTCACCAGATCCCCTGCCCTCACCTGGTGTGTTGATGATCTATCCGCTGGGCAGATATTGCAATGCAAATAAGCTAGCCGGTGAAGTGGATACGTTGGAAGTCATCGAACATGCGATCGCCGAGTACAAAATTGATCGAAAGCAAATTGCAATCCGCGGCTTTTCAATGGGTGGCGCTGCTGCGTGGCATTTGGCCGTGCATTATCCCGATCGATGGTTCGCAGCGACACCAGGTGCTGGTTTCTCGGAGACTCCGCAGTTCCTAAAAGTCTTTCAATCAGAGACTCTAGCACCGGCCGCCTATGAACAAACGCTTTGGCAAATGTACGACTGCGATAAGTGGGCTTTGAACCTTAAGAACTTGCCCACGATCGCCTACAGCGGCGCGATCGACAAACAAAAGCAGGCGGCAGATGTCATGGCTCAGGCTTGCAACGACTTGCCCGATGGTGACGCTTTTGAACTGACACACATCATCGCACCTGATACCGCTCATAAGATCACTCCAGAAGCTCGCGATGACATTGAGCGGCGACTGAACTTGATTCACTCGTTGGGCAAGTATGCCGAGTTACCCAAGAAACTCTGGTTCACGACCTACACGCTCAAATACAATCACTGCCATTGGCTAACCATTGATCGACTGGAGCAACATTGGAAGCAAGCAACGGTCAAAGCTGATCTGACGATCAATGGCGATATAGCAGTAGTACAACTACAGCCAACTGGTGTTCAGGAGCTGACCGTAGAATTCGACGCAAATTCGTTGCCCGAAAGTGTAACGCATCTAACCTTTGTATTTCAGGATGCCACACCCGCTAACTTTGACTATTCAAGTCGCGTTGTTACTCGTCGTTCCGATTTGAGCTGGCAAGCGAAGTGGCGTTACGATGCGAAGGATAAAATCTGGAATCGCGTCAGCCCTTTAGAGCAAGACGTGTCCTTGCGAAAGCAACATAACCTACAAGGACCGATCGACGATGCTTTCATGGATAGTTTTATCTTCGTACCGCCTAGCACCACGGGGCAACATCCAGCCATCGATGCGTGGGTTCAATCGGAAATGGAACATGCGGTGACTCAGTGGCACCGACAGATGCGTGGTGATGTTAGAATCGTGAAAGCCGATCAGCTCAAAGAAGCCGATATCAAAGGTAACAACGTCGTGTTCTGGGGCGATCCGAAGAGCAATCCAAAGTTGACAGAGATTTTGGAAAAGCTGCCGCTAAAGTGGACTGATCGTGAGCTATCGATGGGTACTAACAAGGTGGATGCGAGCAAGCACGTTCCAGTAATGATCTATCCTAATCCGCTTGCCCCCGGACGATACATTGTGCTCAACAGTAGCTTCACGTATCGTGAGTATGACTACTTGAACAACGCTCGACAGGTTCCCAAGTTACCTGACTGGGCAATTGTCGATGTCACAACGGCACCCGATGCGCGTTGGCCAGGTAAAGTAATCGCGGCTGACTTTTTCGATGAGGATTGGAAGGTCAAGAAGTAGGTCAAACTCCTGCCGGGTTTGACCACGTTGACGGAGCTGATCATTAAGCTCACATGACGTTTAGCATTTGCTTCGAGATAGTTTTTTCGTTGACACTGACTCTCGTATTGGGAAGTCAGTCTCGGTCCTTTCCGGCAGATAAGGACCTACCAAACCAGCGACGCAGCGTCTTCTGGTAGGTCAAATTCCTGCCGGGTTTGACCACGTTTGACGGAGCTGATCGTTAAGCTCTCATGACGATTGGCATTTGCTTCGAGATAGTTTTTTCGTTAGCTGACTCTTAGCATTGGAGAGTCAGTCTCGGTCCTTTCCGGCAGATAAGGACCTACCCGACGCCATAAGCTACAGCCTTGGTCGCTCTTGCTTCAAAAAATCGTTGACGGTGCTGTAAGCTGGCTTCTCTTCTTTCTTTTGAAAGAACCAAGCGCCGCCCTCATTGGAGCTTGTGCTCGAACTCTTGCTTTTGCTCTTCGACTCGTCGTCCCAAGGGTTGAGGAAGTCAACTGTGCTGTTCCACATACGGCCAGTTGTTTGTTTTGCGCTGTTAAATGCGCGGCCGGTAGAATTCTTCACGCCTTGAAAAGTGGGCATCTTCGGCCAATTGATTTGCGGGCCGTTGAACATGCTGCTCTCTTTAGAGTCCGAGCTGCTGGCCCATTTCCACATTGCCGGTTTCGATTTGTCCTGTGCGTTGGATTGGTTAGCTAGAAGTACGAAAAGCATTGTTAGCAGTGCGCAAAAAACGCGATTCATTTTGTGCTCCTATCAATGGATGGTCTTGGCTAGCTGGTGTAATTCTTTTTGAATTCAACCAGCAGATGACAGCAATTGTCCTCGTCGATTTCTCAAAAGTGTTCGCTACGAGTTCGCCAATTTTCTCATCGCAAATTTAGCCTTCAGCGTCAAGAGGAATGCGTGCGTACCAAGCCGACGCGAAGGTCGCAAACGTTTGTCCCAGTAGGTCCAGTTTGTAACAACCCGCCGACTTCTTGGAAAAAGTGGTAAGCATCCGCGCGGCGAAGATAAGTAGCTGGCTGTAGATCCATTTTCGATAGTCGGCCTAGAGTGTTCGAGTCGAACCAGGCACCAGCGGCGTCAGTCGGACCATCTTCGCCATCGGTGCCGCCGCTTAGGAAAGCGATGTCTGTATTGGCATGAGCTTCAGGCCAGCCACTGCGTCGCATCTGGTCTAGAACAGCAAGTGCAAGTTGCTGATTGCGGCCTCCTAGTCCGATATCGCTGTCAGGCAACCGCACCGTGGGCTCGCCTCCTGAGATCCAACAATCGATTTCTGGTTCGTCGCGCAGGTGGTTTAGTTGTTCAAAGGCGTTGGAGGCAACCTCCATGACATCGCCTTCAGATTGTCGAGCGACATGCATTGAGTAGCGGTAGCCAAGCTCGACGGCGCGAACTCCGGCTGCATCCACGGCATCTGCCAGGTTGCCGAGGATGACATTCTGAACTTGAGTTCTAGGGTTCGGATCCTCGGAAGATGTTTCTGTCTTGCGAAGCCACCGAACAACATTCGCTAATTGCGGATGCTGGAGAAGCCCCAGTGATTTAAGTGCATCAATCGCTTGCGTCCGGTCAGGTCGAAGGTCGGTGACGGTTGGTCCCGATGCAATGATCTCCAGCGGGTCACCAAGGACATCGGAGATAATCAGTGAAAGCAATTGACCAGCTTGGCAAGCTCGTGCCAGTCCGCCGCCTTTGACTTGGCTAATACAGCGACGGACAGTGTTCAGTTGAACGATGTTACCACCCGCCGCCGCAACGCATTGAGCGACCGCTTGTTTGTCTGCCAACGAGATTCCAGGTTGCGGTGACACCAAGATTGCCGACCCGCCACCTGAGATCATGCTGATGACAAGATCGTTGGGCGCTGCGCTGGCCACCAACTTTAGAATTTGTTGAGTCCCATCGATTGCCAGTTGGGTTGGCGCGTTGATGCCCGCTGGTCTAGCTTCGTGCAGGTGAAGACCGGCAACTTGCTGCGCGAATGCTCCGGCGGGCGCGTTGATCCAACCACCAAGGCTGTCTCGACCATTGGGCAGATCGCGACAGTGCTGATGGACGAACTCCGTAGCCATGGCCGCGGACGCCTTGCCAGCGCCGACGATGATAAGCTTACCGATGGCTGATAGATCATATTCGAATTGTTCATCAACGATCAGCCAGTTTCCATCGCGATGGATCTTCTTCTCCATCAGCGTTTTCGGAGTCACAGCTTCGACGCCGTATTGCCAAATGCTGATAGCATCTTGGGCCAGCTTTGAAATCGGAAAGTGTTTTTCGGGCGCTGGCATTCTAGTAGGGTAGTTCTTAGGTGACTTGAAGAGTTCTTCAGGTTTTCGTGCTCGTGCTCGTACTCGAATCAGGCTAACGCTTCGGGTTGGGATTTGTCGGCGAATCGGCTCGAGCGGAATTGCTTGGTAAGCCCGTTGGTAACGAAGTAGGTGATGTATTTGGTGGAGGAAGGTCGACGGGGGCAGATAGCGGAATCTCTTCTTGCTCCGAACGATAGGGCGTTGCGGTTTGAGCTTCGGGACGAGCGGATTCAATCTGTCGAGGTGGCGATACGATTGTTCGTTGCGTTGGTTGCGTTGTTGGATTGGTCGCCGGCGGTCGTGATAGTGGAGCGGTGCCATAGCTGCTTCGATCCGTTGCCGGTTCAATGACGCTGGCTACGATCGATTCGAGCTGAATATCGCAAGTGCCACGACACTCAGCCAGTAACCTAAACTCGCCGTCTTGAACTACAAAGCGATAGAGTTCGATGGGGATTCTATCACCTGGCTTACCATGCACTAGCTGCCCCATACTGGTCCAAGCTTGATTGTCGTAAACCAACAGCCCAGAAGCCGGATCGCTTCCACAGTTGCGCACATGAGCAACGGCTGAGACGCGGACCAATTGACCTTTGCGAACTGCAGCTCCTGCGCTTCGCACTCTCAGTGAGGCACCTTCGTAGCCGCCTGGAACGGGTTCAAAGGCTTGGCTCGACGATTGGTTCTTAGGGTAAGCTGCCAAGCGAAGGCTAGATTCAACCTTCTTCGATGCAGGTAGCAGTTCGACTCGTAGATCCACTTGATCTTCCAAGCGGCGTTGCTGAGTCCATCCGCTCTGAATCATTTGATCTAAATTTGAAAACTGACTTCCCGGTAATTCAAGCGGTTGCCAAGTGCTTCGTTCGCAGGCATTGGCAAGCAACCAGTGATACTTGATCGTCCCTGGAGTCAAAACCAAAGGGCTAGCTTGAGGCGTCGCCAAGTTGCCGATGGCGACCTGAAAGGACTCGTGCAGTATCGCTTGAGTTTGATCTATCGTTTCCAAGGCGATTCGAGAAGCGAATTGAGGTTGGCCCGCTTGAATCTCTTGATAGCCTCGCTCAATTTGTCGCTGAACGCTCATCAACCTCTGTTGTTGTAGTGCTCGAACGTTTTGATTGTCGGTGGTGGTAAGCGGTTGATTGACTCGGTAACGAGCTTCAACAAGTTCCGTTGCTTGCGTCATACAAAAGTTGGCAATCTCCAACTGATCCGAAGCGTTTTCCAGGCCGTGTCGGTTGATTCGTTGTCGCAAGTATTGAAGAACTTGCGTGTTGCCTGTTACAACAAAGATCTCGATGGAATTGGGGTTATTGATTTGCCAAGACTGAGAACCAGGCTTTCGATCGACTCGCATCAATTCAGTTCGCCCTTCCGTCAGTCGCAGAACATCGTGTGGATCGGATCGACCATCCTGTGTGATGGTCAGCGGGCTATTCTGCGTGCCGGGCATGCACAACTGGGAATATGGCTTGTTGTTTTGAACGATGATCAAATCTGCATCGCGAATACGCCAACTTGCAACGGCGAAATCGTTGCGATTCAATTGCGGTGGTGCAACCTGTTGACCAAAGCTGATCCAGGGGCTCCACAATCGCAAGTCGCTGTTAGTCCATCGAATCGCAGCCTGGACAGCTCCGTCAGTAGTGTCGCCATTGGACGCGGCTTGGCTGGTGATCGGATCTAGCAAGGGAGATTGTGTGCGATAGACAATGCCTTTCGCGCCAGCCATGACAGCACCTACAACCTCGTGTCGAAGGCCAAGAGGATTGGCCGGAAGACTTGCCGTTGAAGCTCCTTCAAGTCGTTCCATCGCTGTTCGGTATTGATCGGCCAGAGCGGGATTTGAGCCCACATAAACCGAAACCCAACCTTCGCCACGGTGTTTAGCGGTTTCTAAGTTCTTATTCAACCAAGCTCTTTTCGAAGCCGTACTACCAGCAGAGATTGGATCGGGCGCTGGCACGATGATCTCGTTGGCAATTCTACCGAAGAGCCAAAATTGCTCTAAGGCTTCACCGACCAACGGACGCTTCATGGCTTGAGGAAGCCGATCCGCATGCGCAGCTTGTTGACGAGCGAGATCTGCTTGATCGCGATTCATGGCCGTCCCGATCAGCCATCCTTTCACAGCGGCGAGTTTCTTCTCATCGAACTCGACCAAGTGCTCTGGAGGCGGACTGATGATCGCCATGCCCGCTTCGTAGACTTGATCCAACTGTTTTGGAGAAGGAAGACTACTTAGCAGCATGCCATTGAATCCTAGAGATCTCATCCACGCGGGTTGCTCGCCGCGATTGTCGACCCAGATTGGCATTTGATTCGTGATGTTGAATTGAACATGATTGTCATCGCGCCAAACCCATTTGTCTCGCCAGCTTGGTGAGAGCGGAATGCCAATCGACGCCAGCGGTGTCATGCTGCTGAAGTCCAAGTCGTCGATTTGAAGTCGTGTCTGACCGGGAGCGACATAAGCGTTGATCACCAGCGCATCGATGAAGGGTTGATCGAGATTTAAACTTGCATCGAACTGACTGCGAAAGCCCGCAATCTCTTGCTGGAGTCGATCAGCGATGTTGCGAACTTGAAGTCGCTGCCATTGACCCGGTTGCGCGTAGATATCACCCCAGATAATTGTTGTTAAACGGCTGTGACTAACTGGATGAAGTGCGTTAGGGAAAACGACTCGAACTCCTAGTCTTGGCTGAGCGCTTGCGCAGCGATACCAAACTGATGGCTGGAACTCATTCAAAACAGCACAAGGTTCAATGGGGTAAGCCAAGTAAGCGAATTCACCCGAAGTACAAGAAAAGTCCATAAGCTCCGAAGTTCGGCCACCATGAGGCATGATGATGCCTATTTCATGGCCAAGCACCTGTGCTGAACAATCACTTTCCACCATTTGCCAGCGCGGCAATCCACCCTCAAACGAGTCTAGACGCTGAGCCCCGGCAGGATTTGCGGTGAAAACGCAAACCAGCACTGTAAGTAAACAAGCATGGAAACGATGTAAAGCTCCGAACATGGCATCCTTTGCTGCCCAATGGCTCCATTACCAATTGCCCAACTCGAAAAACCGGCCAAGACCTTGAAAAATGTTGCAAAACGGCATCAAAAGGCTAAACCGTGTGGCAATTGGCGCAAGTCCAGCTTTTACAGGAACTTACGGCATTCTGCCAGATCAAAGGGTGTTGCGATTATGCAACGCAGGCAAGAGCTGGCGAAAATCCCGATTTTCCTAAGTCCTTGAAAATCGGGCACTTACGGAATACTATGAGATCCGACCCTGAAATTGGCACTGCCGCTGCTTTTATGAACACGCATTAGCCAATCGCAGCTAGCACCGCAAGTTGCGAAACTTAGAAAACCAAACCGGAGGCATACTATGAGTTCAGCAGAAGTACACAGCGCTACCGACGAGAAGAATGATGGTATCCCAGCTGACTTGCTCGAGCTGACTCAAGCCATCGAACAACTGCCAGTTGAACAACGCATTCGCTTGCTACCATCGCTTCGACGCGTTACCGAGAGCAGCGTACGACGACGTCGCATTTTGACTCTGGTTCAAGAAGCTCTTGGACAATTGCGATTGGACATGAAGTACCTAGTATTTGACTTGGAAGCAACTCGCCGCGAACGCGACGAATATCTACAAAAGCTCAATGACATGGGCGCTGGTGAATAGTATTACGACTGTACTGGGAAACATTGCAACTCATTCCAATTCGGAACTGTAAGCGTCGCCACCGCAAGCAGGTCCGCAGTAAGTGAAAGCCCAAAAGCAAAAGGTAGGAATGGTGACTCTCCACACCAAACCCACCCAACGAGCCGCTGACGACGCCACCGTCCAGCGGCTCTTTTTATTGCTCGGTTTTGTACTTAGAGTTTGCGATTCCAGCCAGTAAAAAGCGGGAAAGGTTTGCGTTTTGCCGCAATCTGGCTTAGTATCTGACTATCATCAGATGCACATAATTTTGCGACGCTTGAACACGTCGTTCATCTTGTCTCGATAACCCGCTTACCGCACCATGGATTTCACGCCGCATCAGTTAGCTCAACGCATCGTCGAGCTGGGGCTTGTAGAGCCTTTGGCGATGGAACGCGTCTGGTCTGATGTAGGCTTGGGGGATGTCGACACCGAAGATCTAATCTCAGCGCTGCTGCGAAGCTAGTTGGTGACCAAC
>CAUJKA010000174.1 GCA_963204965.1 Planctomycetota bacterium
ATATGCTCGGATTAACCGTGGATCGCGTTCCCAAATTCGTTCGAGCTCAGACCAATTTGGCTCAACAGATCACCGATGCGGTACTCAAGTACAATTCGTCGGTACGCGATGGGTCGTTTCCGAGCCAAGCTGAATCGTTCGAATAGTCCTAAACCCTTCCTCTGGCAATTCAAAATGTCTGAATCGGCTAAACACTCTGGAAACTCCGAATCTCATCCTCTGGAAGATCTGGATCACTGGGAAGAGGACCTACTGAAACGCTACCCCGAGCCAGCGAGTTTTCAAAGCGAGAAGGTCAGCCAGCAGACTGAAAAGTTTCGTGACTACGCTGCGGAAGCAAGGCCCAGCGTGAAGGAGTTCTATCGGCTGAACCACCGAAATCAAACGGTGGAGTTCGTGAAACAGAAGCAGTCAGAATACTTGGGACTCAAGCGTTGTCGAATGAGCATTTGGGAAGCAATGGAGTATCTCAATCAACTGGTGGACGACAGCGATCCTGATTTGGATCTACCGCAGATTGAACACCTCTTGCAAACGGCGGAAGCCATTCGCGCCGATGGTCGACCTGACTGGTTCATTCTAGCTGGATTGGTGCATGATCTGGGAAAGATCCTTTGCCTTTGGGGTGAGCCTCAATGGGCGGTCGTAGGCGATACATTTCCGGTGGGATGCAAGTGGAGTGACCGGATCGTCTACGCTGAGGCGTTTGCTGAGAATCCGGATCGCGATGTGCCACTCTATCAAACCGAATGCGGAATATATGAACCTGGATGTGGGTTGAGCAATCTGATGCTCTCTTGGGGGCATGACGAGTACATGTACCATGTGACTCGCGATTATCTTCCTGAGCCAGCCTTGGCCATGATTCGTTACCACTCTTGCTATCCCATTCATCGCGAGCACGCCTACAGCCATCTTGTCGTCGAAAGCGATCAAGCTTTGCTAAAGTGGGTCAACGACTTCAATCAATACGATCTGTACACCAAGAGAAAAGAACGCATGGACGTCGATGGCTTGCGACCCTATTACGAAGAATTGATTGCCAAGTACTTCCCGCCTCAATTACACTGGTAGGCTCTCAATCCTCTCTAGCCTAAGCTCAGCGGGATGTCCTGTGCGAACTCTTTGCGACCGAAATCAACGCGATGCATGATCTGATAATTGTAGGTGGTGGCGCCGCCGGACTGTGGGCCTCCATCGTCGCTGCAAATCGCGGATTGAATGTTTTGGTCTTGGAGAAGAATGTCAAATCAGGCGTCAAGATTTTGATGTCAGGCGGCACGCGATGTAACATCACTCATCATTGTGGGCCGCACGAGATCGTCGAAGCCTTTGGATCGCAGGGTCGCTTTCTCAAGCATGCAGTTTTTGCACTTCCACCAAGCGAGGTCGTTGCTAGGTTCAATGGCTGGGGTGTTGCGACCAAGGTGGAAGAGACCGGCAAAGTCTTTCCAGCCAGCGATCGAGCCCTGCATGTGCGCGATGCGTTAGTAAACCAGCTTCAAAATGCTGGAGCTCAACTGCGCACGGGAGTTGCCGTCAAAGATGTTCGACGATCTGTCGAGTCTTGTCGCTGGGAAATCGTCACCGAAGATGCAGTGATGCCGTGTCATAATGTCTTGTTGTGCACTGGCGGCCTGTCCTATTCCGGCTGCGGAACTACTGGCGATGGTTACGCGTGGGTTCGAAATGTGGGGCATGAAGTAACGCCGACATTTCCAGCACTCGCGCCATTGGTCAGTCCCGCGGGTTGGGTTCACGAGCTGACCGGCATCACGCTGCCCGATGTGTCCGTGCGATTCGTGTCTGGCAGTAAGAAGGATAAAGACACGCGTAAAGTCTGCCGATCAAGTTTTCTGTGGACTCACTTCGGATGTTCTGGGCCAGCTCCAATGAATGTCTCGCGGTTCGTGTCGCAGTACGAGGCGGCGCGGGCGGCAGATAGTTCACTACCCAAAATGACGATCGAACTTGACTTGGTCCCCGACGTCAGTGAAACCGAGTTGCTTGAGCGTTTTGATCCTGCAAAGAATGGCCGCAAGCGCGTGGGAAGTTTGATTGGCGATTGGATTCCCAGTAAGTTGGCTGCAGTCCTACTGCACAATGCTGAAGTGGATGATCAACGATTGGTTGCCGAGTTGCCGCGAAAGAGTCGTCTGCAATTGCTTTCTGACCTTAAGCGTTTAGTCGTGCCCATCGACTCGACGCGTGGCTACGGCAAAGCAGAGGTGACCAGCGGGGGTGTGTCCACCAGCGAGGTCAATCCGCATACGATGGAGAGTCGATTAGCTGAAGGACTTTATTTGGCCGGTGAGATTCTAGATGTCGATGGCCCCATTGGAGGCTATAACTTTCAAGCGGCTTTTGCGACTGCCAATGCTGCCGCACTCAACGTCAAAGGTTGCATCGGTTAAGGATCAGTTAAAGATCGGTTAAATTGAGCGGGATTCGATGAAAAACCGGCCCAACGAGCCATTGCTGGCCTAATCGATCTCGGCGAAATCGGATTACAATGGGCTATTCCTCCAAGCCTCGCCGTCTAAAAATAATCCCGCCACTCTGTTCAATAATGCCGCGAATGAAACCACTTCGCTCAACTCGCATATCTTCGCGCCGAAGATCGATGCCCCTAGTTATTGGCATCGCTTTCACCATGCTGATATCAGTTGGGGCATGGGCCTGTCAGGTTCCCGTCTTCCGTTACGCACTGGAACGATGGAATCCGGACCGTTATCACATTGTCGTACTTTCCAAAGGACAGCTCAGTTCGGCAACCGAGGCATCGCTCAAGGCATTCGCAAAAGTGGATGCCAAGGATAAGGAAAGCTTGGTTGAGTTAACTCGCCTCGATCTTCAAGCATCACCAGACGATCAGTTTCAGAAGCTGTGGAAGTTGCACGCTCAGGCAGATACCGAATCACTTTTCGTAGCCTTGTACCCCAACCGATCCTCGCTCCGCAAGCAAGTTGCCCATGTCAGCTCCATCAACGCTGACACAGTTGCAGGAATCATGGACTCGCCCGTGCGACAGGAGTTAGTCAAGCGACTGGCAGGTGGAGACTCAGCAGTTTGGTTGCTGGTTCAGTCGGGCGACAAAGTGAAAGATGATGCCGCTCAAGCAGCTTTAGAAAAGCAGTTAGCCTTGGACACGCAGCGAATCGCTTTGCCAACAGCCGAAGAGATGGAGGTTTCGAAGGCTGTCTTGGAGGAAGCCAAAATCAAATTTAAGATTAGCTTCTCGGTGCTGACGATCAAACGTGATGACCCCAAGGAAAAATTCTTGCTGGATTGCTTAATGAATAGCGAAGCCGATCTAGCTGACTTCAAGGATCAACCGATGGCCTTTCCTGTCTTTGGTCGAGGCATCGTACTTTACGCGCTGGTCGGGCAAGGTATTACCGGAGAAGTAATCAGCACGGCAACATCGTTCATCGTCGGACCCTGCTCGTGTCAAGTCAAAGAACAGAACCCCGGGTTCGACCTTTTGTTGAACGTCGATTGGGATTCGGCCGTTGGCGATAAACTGGTTAGCGTGCCTGTAGGAACAGTCGAGACGGCTCCAAAGTTGCTGACCATACCACCTGGAAAAAACAAAAAGTAGGCAATCAATTTTTGCCACTCCCGCCTTTGCTAGACCCACCTATGATTCTACGTCGATTGAAACTCTGGCTTGCATTACCGATACAACTGATATTGTTGATCGCTCAGGCAGTCTTACTTCAAAGCACTCATGCAGAGAATCTAGTTTCGCTCGGGACAAACGAAGATTGGCCCATGTGGCGATACGATGCCAATCGTTCTGCATGTTCTCCCAATTTGTTGCCCGATAATCTTCAATCTCTTTGGAAGCTAGAACTTCCTAAGCGGACGACCTCGTGGGACGACCCGCTAAACCAAGATCTGATGACTTACGATCGCAACTTCGAGCCAATTGTTGTTGGTGGAAAGATGCTGATTGGCTTTAACGATCAAGACAAACTGCTTGCCATCGATACAAAGACCGGCAAAGCCTGTTGGACATTCTTTGCCGAGGCGCCAATCCGGCTAGCTCCAGCTGCCTGGAAGGATCGTGTCTTTGTTTGCAGCGACGATGGATACCTGTACTGCATCGCCGTTGATACGGGCGAATTGTTGTGGAAGTTTTCGGGAGCTCCTAAGTCGCAGCACGCTTTGGGGAATCAGCGTTTGAGTTCTGCCTGGCCCGCGCGTGGCGGCCCTGTTGTTAGGGATGACAAGGTTTACTTCGCGGCAAGTATCTGGCCTTTTATGGGAACGTTCATCTACGCTTTGGATGTACAAACCGGTCGAGTTGTTTGGGTCAACGACAGTACGGGATCGCAGTACATCAAACAACCGCATAGCGCGCCGTCGTTTGCAGGCGTTGGTCCACAAGGCGCCTTGGTAGCCACAGATCAACACATAATCGTTCCCGGAGGACGAAGCGTGCCAGCGGTGTTCGATCGCGCTGATGGAAAGTTCATGTACTTTGAAATCAATGCTGGAGGCAAAGGTACTGGTGGTTCGTTTGTGGCCGCCGATCAAAAGCAGTTCTTCGTCCACACGCGGCTCAACGGAACACGAGCCTTCAACATTTCGACTGGAAAGAAAACGGCCTTCATGCCTTGCGAGCCCGTGATTCGTGGCGAATTTCTGTACGCTTCACATGAGATCCAAGGTCAGCCGCATGTCAGCTGTTACCCTGCGAACTCCGAGGCCGACGAGGCTCGTGAGCCGGTATGGTCATTCGCTGCGAATGCGACCGATGATTTGATAGGTGCCGGCGAACATCTGATTGCGTCGGGAGCGGGAAAGCTGTCCATTATTCAGTTGCCGAAGCTTGCAGAAGGTAAGTGGTCGGGTACCAAAAGTGTTCAAGAGATTGTCGTTGGTGAAAAGATCAGTCGCGTGTTAGTCGCTGATCGCAAGCTATTGGCTGTTGCTGAGTCTGGAGCAATCTTTTGTTTCGGAGTGGATACGCCCTCAGTTGCGGTGGTGGAAAGAGTGGACGGCGCTGGGCTGCAAGAGCGACCATCGGCAAGTAGTATCCGAGCCGCCGAGGAGCGTCTAAAGGGTTGGCTGAGTCAAGGACCAGCCGAGGGCTATGCGTTTTGGTTCGGTCCGTGTAATCCTCCGATGATAGAAGCGTGGGCCAAGCACAATCCGTTTATTCAATTGGCAATCGTCGACAACGATACGGATCGCGTGAAGGAGACTAGGCTTCACTTAGATCGCTTAGGTGTTTACGGCAAGATTACCGTGCATCATGCAAAACCACGCGATTTCAAGCCGCCTCAATATGTCGCGAATAAGGTATTTGTCTCGCGACCAAACCAAACGGCGACTACCGATGAAGATTGGCAAGCCTGCTATATCGCCGTGCGTCCCTACGGAGGCGAACTGCATGTGATCGCAGCCGAAAATGTCCGAGCGAAATTAGGCGAGCGACTCAAGTCCCTTCAACTTGAGCAAGCGGAGATCTCCGAATCGCCAACAGGCTTTAGACTCAAGAGACAAGGAGCTTTGCCGGGTTCAGATGACTGGACGCATCAATACGGAAGCATTGCCAACACGCTGAAGTCGAACGACAGTCGCGTAAAGCTGCCGCTGGGGATCTTATGGTTTGGCGGCAGCAGTAATATGGACGTACTTCCACGGCACGGACATGGTCCGCCTCAACAAGTCGTTCAAGGTCGATTGTACATCGAGGGAATGAACAGTATCAGTGCTCGCGATGTCTACACAGGTCGCGTTCTCTGGCATCGGCAGTTTGAGAACTTGGGCACGTACGATGTCTACTACGATGAGACCTACGAGGATAAACCGCTCGATCCAAAGTACAACCAAGTGCATATCCCCGGTGCCAATGCTCGCGGCACGAACTACGTCGTAACTGAGGATCGCGTCTATTTGGTCGTGGGAAATCACTGCAAGATACTCGACGCGTTGACGGGCAAAGATGTTGGTCAGATCGTTCTGCCCAAGAATCAAAGTGGCGACGAGGTGGAGTGGGGATTCATTGGCGTGTATAACGACGTGCTATTGGGAGGCATGGGGTTTGCCAAGTATCGCGATCGCAATTCGCTTGAGTTTGAAGCCGACTCGTTGTTAACAATCACCAAGGCTGGGTTCGGCTCGAAGAGTTTTGATCGGGCAGCCAGTCGAGCGCTGGTGGCCTACGATCGCAAGACTGGCGAGCAGCTTTGGCGCGTCGATGCGAACCACAGCTTTTGGCATAACGGTATCGTGGCTGGTGGGGATCGAGTTTATTTACTCGACCGCAACCCTGCTCTCGTTGAAGATGCGCTACGGCGTCGCGGCATTAACAAGTCAGACGCATATCGCTTAATGTGTGTGGATCTCAAGACTGGGAAGACGATCTGGCAATCCAACGAGAACATTACCGGAACTTGGTTGGGTTATTCGCAAGCTAACGATCTGCTACTGTTGGCTCGCGCTGCCGCTTCGGATCGATTGGTTGATGAGACAGGTCGAGGTATGCGAGTCTACAACGCGGCTGATGGTACCGTGCGATGGAGCAAGGATAAGCTGAGCTATAGCGGGCCGTGCATTCTCCACAACAACTGGATCATCACCAACGCCAATGCTTACGCTCAATCCGCGGGAGCTTTCGACATTCGCACTGGCGAACAGCGAATGACTAAGAATCCACTAACGGGTAAGCCACAGCCCTGGAAGATGAGTCGCGCGTATGGCTGTAACAATATCATCGCCAGCGAGAACATGCTCACGTTTCGTTCCGGCGCTGCCGGATACTACGACCTGCTGACGGATGCGGGAACAGGCAACTTGGGAGGATTTAAGTCTGGTTGTACCTCCAATTTGGTCGTCGCCGGTGGCGTTCTGAATGCTCCGGATTACACACGAACTTGTAGTTGTGCTTACCAGAATCAGACATCCTTAGCGCTCGTGCACATGCCGGGTTTAGAGACTTGGGCAACTAACTTGAACGCCGTCAATGCACCTGAGAACGAGGTCATCGAGAGTATTGGAATCAATCTGGGTGCACCTGGCGATCAACGCGATCGAGATGGAATTCTCTGGTTGGACTATCCGGCCGTTGGCGGCGATTCGCCCGCGCTGCTCTTAAATATGAACGATGGCGTGAAGTACTTTCAGGAGCATTCGTCAAATTTCGAGTCCACTGATATGCCGTGGGTCTATGCTTCGAGTGCGACAAACCTGACTGAGCTGAGTTTAGTCATGCGCACTCAAAAGCGGCCCGAAGTCACGACAACGGTGAAGAGTTCGGATGATGAAGATGAAAAAGTGGCTACAGCAAAGGCAAGTGCAACCGCAGCAACAGATACAACACCCGCTGCTACTACAACGCCCTCTTCAACACCAACATCGCCGTCCACAACGACAACGACTGCGACAACTGCAACCAAGGATGGTACCGCGACCAATCCTCCTGCCGTACCGGCTCCGGTTGAGCTTTTTCGAGATCCGATTCCGCCAACGAACTATCAAGTACAGCTTTACTTCGCGGTCCCGAAACAACTTGAAGGACAGCTCCATCAATTTGAAGTCAGCGTTGCAGGTTCACCAACTAGTCAAGTCGTAACGCTTGATGCACGGACTCTAAGCGACAAGCCGATAACTCAAACGCTGACCTTTGATCAAGTGCGAATTGATGGCCAGCTTTCCATCAAGTTCACCGCAAAACAAGGCACCACTATCCTCAGCGGCTTTCGTCTAATTCGAACTGGTCCAGCAGAGTAAAGGTCCAACGTTACCCTGGAATCTTAACGAACCTACGCAACTCGAGACTGAGGCTGTGCGATGGGCGTTGAGCAGTTTGATCAAGGATGATCATCCGAAACTTTGAAACTCAGAAGACGATAAGAGCTGTCTTGAGACGTGCGACATTGCAGGACGGAGTTTGAAGTAAACTCGAGTTGGTCGACAAATTCTGAAGTAAGCAGAATAGGAAACAACTCCTGGCCAGATTGCACGTCCCAAAGGAAGATGCCCTCGTCTTTGATCCAGGCGGCAAGGATTTTATCATCAGGTGAAATCGCAATTCTCTCAATTCCCTGGCGACGTCGGAAGTGAGTCGAATCAGAAGTGTTCGATTTCAAGTCGTAGACTGTGATCCCAGAATCTTGAGCCAAGTAGAGTTGTGTGAACGCGAGATTTGTTGCAATGGATTCAGTAAAATTTGTATCAAGAACGGACTGCACGAGACTACCATCCGCAGTCGAGCGAATTTCTAGTCTGCAATCTTGAACTGAAGATCGCTTGCGATATGCAACGAACGAATGTCCATCGTAAGAGAACGTGTGGGTTGGAAAGTCGGACGACTCTGATGCAAACTGTGCGATGCATTGGCGCTGATTCAAGTTGTAAAGCGTCCAGTCGCCTCGCTCGCTATGGGCCATCAGAAGCTTCGTATCGGGAGAGAACGCCAATTCGAAGATTGGGTGGGCTGGTAAATCAAGTTTGCTAACCAAAGTGCTCTTTTCTACATTCCAAATCTCGATAGCCGAACCTGTCGACCGTGCGAGTAGATTGGCACCTTGGTCAAAGTTGGCAACGGAGGATGCGCCAGGCAATTGCAAAGCATGACTAGGATCATTAGTCCTATAAACTATCGTTTCCTGTTCGTTGTTACTTGCATACACGGCGTTTTGGGCATTCGATCGCTGTGCAAGAATTTGTGGCCCGCTGGCTACTACCTCATATCCAACTATCGAAGTGAGGTCCCAAAGTGTGATTTGGCTATTATCCTCGCTAGCTGAAAGCAAACGTCGCTCGTCCATCGAAATTTGTACAGATCGAATGGTGCTGTGCGATTCTTCAATAGTTACAATTTCGCCGAGGGTATCGCTGGACCAGATTCTAGGGCCTCCGCGGTAAAGTCCTGAGACCATCAGTCGATTCTTTGGAGCCTCGGCAAACGAAAATGGCTCGTCTCTAGCATTTACCGATCGTGGTGCGCGTTCGGGATGCAAAAGTTCAATCACGTGAAGTCGCTTTGATTTTCCGCCGCTGAAAAGGCGGTCTGATTTAGCTGTAAAGCTCAGTGCATATAGGCTATCGTCTTCATCCTCTTCGTCATAATGGAAGGCGTGTTGACAATGAAGCGACCAATCTGCGACATTCCAGACAGCTACTTTTCCGGCGATATTGGCTGCAACGTTTCGTCCGTCTGGAGACCAAGCAACATTTCGGACAACGTCTTGGACAGGTTCCAATTTGGCAACTCGATTCTCGGTTTCTAGGTGCCAAATGCTAACCCTTTTGGCTCGACTACCCGAAATGATGTAACTGCTATCGGGGCTCCAATCCAGCGACGTGTTCGTGCCGCCAGGCTCTCTAAAGACCATCAGCTCTTTCCATGACTCGCTATTCCAAATGTGGATCATCGAGTCTTGGCCGGTTGTCGCAAGCATCCTTCCATTAGGTGAAAATGCTACATCGCAAACCTCTTTATCCGAGTAGTTGATATTCTGAATCGGCCGAGTATTTCCAGTCTCCCAAATACTCACATTGCCCTTGCGATCTGCGCCGACGATCCATCGCATATCGGGCGAAAATTCAGCACAGAGCAATTTGCTTGGCAGCCCAACGTAGTCTTGCTTTTGATGGTGGGTTCTGTCGTGTAGAAAGTGCCATGCGAAGTTCCGCTGACTGGAATCGGTGGAGCGTTTGGATAAAGACTCAAGAAGAGAGCGAGACTCTTGCGTCTTTCCGAATTGCCAAAGCGCATGTGCTTTCCGCAAGTCGCTGGCATACTTGTCGTGGGCCCCTTGAAGGTCTCCGATACCTCCGGACTGCTGTGAGTTGATTTGCTCGGATTGTGATTGATTAAGACGCGAGGAAAGTTGCGAGTAAACGATAAGTGCAACGACTACTATGCTGCACAAAGTAACAAGCCAAACCAATTTCGAACCTGTTGACGGTTTTCTCGACCAACGCAGGAACTGTAGAGGCAAACTAGGACGCCGACCTTGTATGGGTTTGCCACTGGCAAATGCGAGAAGATCGTCCAGCAATTCGCCTGCGTCTTGATAACGATCTTTGGGTGCCTTTGCCAAGCACTTCAAGCAGATAGTTTCTAAGTCGACGGAAATTGATTTGTCGATTTGACGTAATGGTTGCGGGGAGTCATGTCTAACCTTATCCAGAATTTCCGCCATGGTTCCCTGGAATGGCGGTCGGCCTGTTAGAAGTTCGTAGAAAAGCACTCCGATCGCATAAACGTCTGTAGCGGGGCTAATCTTGTCGAATTGAGAGCTTGCCTGTTCAGGAGCCATATACAGTGGCGTCCCAAGCATCGCGCTGGTAGCGGTTTCTGCGATCGCAGATTCTTGTGCTTTTGCCAGACCAAAGTCAGTGATTCGAGGTACAAACGGTAGATTTCCGTATTGCTCTGGGAATAACAGTATGTTGCTGGGTTTGATGTCGCGGTGTAGTATCCCGCGCCGATGACAGTAGGTCATGGCATCGCAAACGCAGATGAGCAATGCAAGTTTCTGCTGACTGTTCAACACTCCAGGGTTCTGTTCCAGCCATCGGGAAAGCGGTTCGCCGGGGCAGAACAGAGAGACAATGTAGATGTTATGTTCAACGTTGCCCGCCGCTCCGACCTCAAATACGGGAACGATGTTGGGGTGATCCAAGCTTGCAGCAATTTCAGCTTCTTGGATGAATCTATTTTGCAATGAGTGCTTGCCAACGTTTTCAATGCGTGGAATCTTGATCGCGACTTGCCGATTCAGTCTGGGATCTTTCGCCAGATAGACGATTCCAAATCCTCCTCGACCTATCTCGCGGATGATCTGGAAGCGATCTAAGCTTTGTGGCTTATTGAACCAACCGCTCAACTGCAAGGCCTGGGCTGCCTGAGAGTCGTCGAGAACAGTTTGGTGACTCAAATAGGAGTCTAACTTTATCAAGCCAGAGTGCGCATTTTCGACTCGCTCTCGCATCTCTTGTGAACAGTCGCGGCGAGACCAGAAGTCATTGAGATCGTTCGCTCGATAGGCCGAGTCAAATTCTTCAAGCAACCTTGAAAACTGTTCGTCATCGATCGATGTGTCATCGCTCATTATGGCGTCGGCTTTCGGAGTTGGCTAACGAGAAAAACGGATCGCAACGTGATAGGCTTTATTCACTATTTGTAGGGCGTTAATATCGCCGAGGGTGACTTGCCGCAGAGATCTTCAACGGTAGGAGTTTTCTCAGAGGTGAAGCGATAGTGGCAGATACAGTCTGTAGTGGTCGTGATTGTTTGCGGAGGATTGAACGAATCAGTGTAGATCACACCGCGCGTAATGGAGAGTTCACCTAATAGTCCGTTATACGGGTAGCGTTTTGCCTTAGATGCAGTTAGCGAGTTGCCACCCATGGTTAAACCCGGGTTGCCCCAGAACTTAGTCAGCTTTATAGGCGGAATTGTCTCAGTGAGCAGTCTAGAATCGACAGAGTCGTAGTGGTAAACGTCGTATTCTGTTTTAGAACCGTTGATAAAGCACCCGATTGATTCACCGTCATAAGTGATAGCAATGTGATTCCACTGCCCGCGATTTAATGGAGTGCTTGAGGAGAAAAGTAGGTAATCGTCTGTGCTAGTCGGAATCCCAATTATTGGGCCAGAGCTAGATTTTTCGTTTGTTTGGACATGCAGCATACCATCTAAATTACAGATCATGCCCCGCCCTTCGATGGGCTTGACCCGCATTTCCAGAGTAAACGGCTGTTCTGAAAGGCGAATCGCGGCAACATACAAGTCTGAGCCATCGCCGAAATTGGCTCCAGTTTGTGATGGTTGAGCTTGCTTCGAAGCACCTGCTGAACCCATCGAACTCCCTGTATCTCGCAAGAGCGGCGACAGTGATCTGTAAGTCACTATCAATACGAAGAAAAGAGGTCCATCCGGGATTTGTGTGGGTTTGATATGATTTGGGGCCAAAGGAGAACCCCATGCAAGACAAAGAATTGTACCAGCACCTTCTCGGACTAACGGCACCGTGGACAGTAAAAGAAGTCGAACTAAAAGTTGAAGCCC
>CAUJKA010000175.1 GCA_963204965.1 Planctomycetota bacterium
CGAATGAACTGCATCGCTTGAATTACCACCGCATCATCAATGGCAAGCGAGTCCGTAGATTGCCGCGTTACGATCCCCATTGGCTTGAGCAAATGCGCCGTCGGGTCGACCGTTTCACCCGCCAACATTTGCGAGAGCAGTTTAGCGGCCAAGTATCCTGCGCCGCTGGCGTTGGGAATGACGCTCGAAAGCGGGATCTCGGAAAGGTTGCAAACTAGCTCATCGTTGTCGACTCCCAAAACCGCAACCTGTTCGGGGACAGCGATTTGATTGCGCTGGCAGATTTCGATCAACTGTCTTCCGCGCAAATCGTAGCAAGACAAGATGCCAACCGGTTTAGGCAGCTTCAGAATCCACTCGGTCAACTCCTGCTCGTCATCGTTGAGACTTCGAGCGACTGGCGAACCGAAAACGTGACAAGTATGCGACGAATTCTCCAACAGTCGTTGCATGCCCTCGCGACGATAGCGAGACCATGCGAATCGATCGTCGCCGCAAAACGCAAAGTGGCGGAATCCTCGCTGACGAAAATGATCGATGGCAAGCTGAGCGATCGACTCATCGTGCGTTTCAACCCATGGCACGTTCGGCAAGGCACCCGTAGCACTCACATCGACAACTGGCAAATTCAGCCGAGCGACCATGTCGGCGATCTGCTGATTTTCAATTCGAGCGATTATCCCGTCGCCTCGCCAGCGGTTTAACGACTGAGCCGGCAGCTCGCCGCGACTATGTTCAGGCAAGAATGTGGCCCAAGAACCCTGTTCGCGAGCAAATGAGTAAATTCCCCGCAGCAGACCGCGAGCGTAGGCGTTGGAGGTCTCGATTAACAAGGCGACACGATGACGCATTCATCCACACTTCGCAGGGAAAAGGCACCGCGAAAACCAATCGCGGGTGAAAAAACTCATCCAGCTCGACCAAAATTTCATGGCCGCAGCTGACCCAGCGTGTATTCTGGTTAAATATGTCGAAAAATCAAGCAACTTCCGGGCCTTGTCCGCTCGGTAAAAAAACTCTTGAACACATCCGATTCACCCCACCTGAGATCCCCAATCTTGGCTAATCAACAATCTCCACTGCGTTTCTCATTAGTTCTAGCACTCGGACTGTCTCTCGTCGCCCTGGCTTGCCTGCCAGCCAGAGCTGCAGACCGTCGCCTGCGAGTCCTATTCCTGGGCGATCGCGGACACCACCAACCTCGAGCACGAGCCGAGCAGATCATTCCCGTGATGGATCGCGTTGGCATCGAAGTCGTTTATACAGAAGACCTTGCCGCGTTGACGGTTGAAAACCTGCGCAAGTTTGATTCACTGTTGGTCTACGCCAATATCGATCAGTTGGAGGACCAACCCGCTCAAGCTATTCTCGACTATGTCGCAGCGGGCGGTGGCTACGTTCCCGTGCACTGTGCTTCATATTGCTTTCGCAACCAGCCTCGGCTTGTCGAACTTTGCGGCGCACAGTTTCAACGCCACGGCACAGGGGACTTCTCTACCAAGATTGAAACTAGCGAACATCCGATCACCGATGGACTGTTCTCGTTTGTCACTTGGGATGAAACTTACGAACACGAACTGCACAACAGTCGCCAACGCATCGTTCTGCAAACGCGAGAAGAAAAAGGACGCGTCGAGCCTTGGACATGGGTTCGCACACATGAAAAGGGACGGATCTTCTACACGGCTTATGGCCATGACCATCGCACGTGGGAGAATCCGGGCTTTCACGCTTTGATTGAACGAGGCATTCGCTGGGCTGCAGGGGCCGATAAAGTCTTCGACAGCATTCCTAAGCCCAAGCAAATGCCCAAGCCATTCGAGTTCACCATAGACGACGGCATGGGCTTGCCCGACTACCGACACAAGCCTGGCGGAAAAGAGACGATTCAAGAGATTCAAAAGCCGCTGCCGCCAACCGAAGCATTGGATCGAGTCAGCGTTCCACGCGGATTCCACGTCGAGCTATTCGTTGGCGAGCCGGAAATTGGTAAGCCGCTGTGCACCACTTGGGACGAGCGTGGCCGACTTTGGATCGCTGAGACCATCGACTACCCCAACGATCTTAAGCCTCGCGGTAAAGGTCGCGATCGAATCAAGATCTGCGAAGACACTGACGGAGATGGTCGAGCTGATAAGTTCACAGTCTTTGCGGACGGCTTGAGTATTCCAACTGGTATGGTCCATGCCGGTGGCGGACTGATCGTTCACCAAGCTCCAGACACGCTTCGCCTGCGCGACACAGATGGCGACGATCGATGCGATGAGACGGAAGTACTGTTCACGGGCTGGGGTACGTCTGATACGCACGCTGGCCCAAGTAACTTGCGCTATGGGCATGACAACTGGCTTTACACCATCGTTGGTTACTCAGGCTTTCGTGGCACGGTGGGTGGACAGAAACATCAGTTTGGTCAAGGAATTGTGCGGTTTAAGGCCGATGGATCGAAGCTCGAATTCATCCGCAGTACGAATAACAACTCCTGGGGTTTGGGTTTTAGCGAAGAAGGTCACCTGTTTGGTTCAACCGCAAACGGATGTCCGAGCGTTTATGCGCCAATCGCGAATCGACATTACGAGCAGGTCCGCGGATGGAGCTCGACGGTGTTAGGCAACATCGCTCCAGGCTATCGCTTCTATCCGATCACCGAGAATGTTCGGCAAGTCGACTTCTTTGGTGGCTTCACAGCCGCGGCTGGTCACGCGCTGTACACCGCTCGCAACTATCCACAGGCCTACTGGAACAAGACAGCTTTTGTAGCCGAACCAACAGGCCACTTGGTAGCGTTGATGGACTTAACCAAGAATGGCACGGATTATGTAGCTAACTACGGTGGCAATCTTGTTGCCAGCGATGATCAATGGTGCGCGCCGATTGCCGCTGAAGTTGGTCCCGACGGAAACATCTGGGTAAGCGATTGGTACAACATCATCGTGCAACATAATCCGACACCGAATGGCTTCAAGACTGGCAGTCGTGGTGCTTACGAAACGCCGCTTCGCGATACGGTGCGCGGCCGAATCTATCGGATCGTGCCTGATGAACCAGCTTCGAAGTCTTCTGCATCACTGAACTTAGCCTCAACCGACTCGCAAACAATATCGCTGGTAAAAGCCCTTGCCGCTCCCAACATGCTTTGGCGCTTGCATGCTCAGCGACTGCTGATCGAAAAAGCCGACGACGCTGTTGTCCCGAGCTTACTGCAACTACTGCAAGACAACACGGTCGATGAAGTCGGCTTAAACGTGGGTGCTATCCATGCTTGCTGGACACTGCAAGGCTTGAGCCAACGACTCACATTGCCGACAGATGCGATGGAAGCTTGGTACGGTGCTCTGAAGCATCCGTCAGCCGGCGTACGTCGCGCCGCGGCTCTCTCATTGCCTGCATCCAAGAGTTCGACCGATCAAATCGTCGCTGCGGGCTTGCTAGTTGACGCAGACTTGCAAGTGCGTTTAGCTGCCGTGCTGGCCATCGCTGACGGTGAGTCCTCCGATTCGACCGGCGAGGCGTTGGTCAAAAGCCTCTTAGAAACAACCAGTGCCAACGATCGCTGGCTGCCAGATGCATTAACGTCCGCTGGAGCAAAGAACTACCGTACATTCCTTACGGCCTGCAGTTTGATCGCGACCGATTCGCAACCAAACAAGAAGTCGCTACAAGCCATCGAACGAGTTGCCGAACACTTGGCCCGCGGCACCGACGGTCAAGCTTTAAGCGATCTGTTGGTCTCGTTGAGCAAGACATCGGCCAGCATTTCCTCGGCCATCCTCGGAGGCATTTCCAACGGTCTGAACCCCGGCCAACAACCGCAACTGAGCGACGCTCTGGAATCATCGTTAGTCAAGCTCTATGACTCCAGCGATTCTACCGGTCGACTACGTGTGATTGCGTTGGCTCAGCGACTTGGCAGCCAACGACTCAACGAACAAGCCTCTACTCTCGCGGGCACACTGCTTGAAAAAGTGAAGGACTCATCGGAATCTTTGTCCGATCGACTAGCTGCTAACAGTGATCTTTCCAGCTTCCGTCGCGATGATTCGTCAACAGCCGAGTCGCTGATTCAACTGATCGATGGACGCGAACAACCGGACTTGATCGAA
>CAUJKA010000176.1 GCA_963204965.1 Planctomycetota bacterium
GTCCGCGCGACTTTCCCAGTCGATATCCACGCTTTGTCTGAAGCAGACAACAAGAAATCGGCATACAGTAATGTGGGTGTTAAGGTGAAGCCATACGATATCCCACTACGCGCCCTTATTGCACGCGATGTTGACGGACTCATGATGGCAGGTCGTTGTATCAGTGGTGATTTCATAGCACATGCAAGCTACCGCGTTACCGGAAATGCTGTAGCTATGGGGGAAGCCGCTGGCGCAGTGGCGGCGCTCGCAGCACAAACAAAACAGATGCCTCACGACATTAACTGGCGTGATGCTTTACCGATCATCACCAAAAGTCGCCGAACATGAGAAATTACGTATTACCGGAGACAGATTTGGCCCGCTGCATCCGTTAGCGTATATACATACGATTGTGCCATCGAGCACTTTGGATGATCCAAAAGAGCAACGACGAACAAAGCCATGCACAAACCATGATCGCGATTCCACAGATTCTAACAGCACTAATCGTTGGGATTTGCTACTACATGCTCGCCGTAGTCATGACGGTGTATGATGGCCCGCTATCGATGATCTTCCAGCCAATAATTGGAGTGATTCTTACTGGAATTGCGATCTTTCTTTTGCTAATTCTTGGACTTCCAATCCGACTAAGCAAAACGGTGAATCTATGGTGGAGAAAACACTGGTGGATTTCATTTGTGATTGGAACAGCAGCCTTTACAATGATGTGCCTATCTTGGCATTCAAAGTTTCGCATTAAGGTAATGGATCCCGAGGTCAATCAGTTGGTGGATTCATTCCATCCTGCGCTGGCTATCGGTGGTTGGATGCTAACGCTTTTCGCGGTACTTCATTTTTACCCACCGACACACTGGCTTAGAAACCCTACTCGATGAATCTGCCGAACTAGGCAATGCGCGCGTCGCCAGTATCATTCCAGTCAATAAACAGTCGACGCTGTGTTTGCGATCGCCTGTCATCAAAGAAAGCCCGATATGATGCGTTGCGTATTTGGAGAGGGTCAAAAGCGCCAGGAGCTTGACCTAAACGGATGGCTCGGATCGCTGTTGTTGGTGCCCCAAGCCATTTACCGGGAAGTGGCGTTGGTTCGCAAGGCCTCCGTGAGTCTCTTCCAACTGGTTAGCTCGATCCCTTGCGATTCGATCCACTTGCGAACATCGGGATTGCTGAAGAGCTCGTAGTCTTGATTGCGGCGCAGATGGCTTGTGGTAATCGCCTCGAGCTCAGGTCCGCCGACTGATGCGTGAATGATAAGCTGCGTTACACCAGGCTTGATCTGTTGGATTGCCGTGCGATAGGTCTGTTCACGCTCTGGCAAATCATCGCCACCGTAGTATTGCAACAAAGCATCGAGAACGGGCAGTTTAAGTTTGTCCAGTTCACGCACGGACTGATCGAGTGCTGCGGCAAAATGCGGATACTCGTCGCGTTCTTCCGTCGTCAACTTGCGAAGCCAGAGTATCGGCTTTTGGTATTCGAGAGCCAGCTTCACGTAAACGGCGACAAGGTCGGGTCGAGCCATCACCGAGCCCATGTGCGTATCAAAGTGACTAATGGGAACGCCCAGCTTTTTAGCCAACTCGATCTGGGCTCGCAATTCAATCTCTACCTCTTCGGCCTTGGCGTGTTTAGCCAACTTCTCAACGCCTCCCCACATATAACCGTCTTCATCGACCAGACTAGGAACGCGATCACGACCAGCCAATGGCGCCCAACGGAACGAAGACCATTCACAGTTAAGCGTAAAGTGGATGCCGTAACAGAACTCAGGATGCTTCTTGGCATACTCGGCGAACTCTGGAGCCCAACTACAAGGCATCATGATCGACGCTGAAGTCGAAGCACCGCTTTCCAAGCACTTTATCGTGGCCACATTCGCTGCGTGGCACATCCCCGCGTCGTCGATGTGAACAATCAATTGCCGCACCGCTGTCGAACTCTGCTGGACTTGACTCTGCTGAGCGTTGGAAGAGTTCTGCTGAGCCGAAATCGACGAAGTGAGGCCCAAGCCAACTAGCAAAGCTAGTTTCAGCAGATTTATCGCGCCGAGCGTTGTGTTTGTTGGCAATTCGTTCAAAATCAGTCTCCAAAGAATCCATTATCGACAATAAACTATGGGGCAACGAAATTAGGGGGCCATAAATCTAGCCCGCAGATTTCCTACGAGTCCAATACTAACTACCTCAGGTCGCGCCGCTCGCGAAAAGATACCTTTTGATGAAACGCACGGTTCTCTTCGCACAATTGCCTATCCCACCAGCTGGGCCAACACCGATCGTCGGCAATATACCTTTGGCGGCGGGTTACATGATACTCTACGCTCGCAATCGTGGGCTTGACGAGTATTTCGACTTCCAAATTTTGCCCAACGCAGTCGTAGACCAAGCGTCCGACAGCGCGATCGTTCGAGAGATCCTGGCGACACAACCTTGGATGATTGGATTCACCTGTTATCTCTGGAACATCGATCGCACGCTGTGGATTGCCAAGCAAGTCAAACAGGCCAATCCTGAAATTCGCATCGTCTTGGGTGGACCTGAAATCACTGGCGACAATGCGTGGGTCTTGGATGGTTCCGTGATCGACTACGCCGTAGTCGGCGAAGGCGAACAGACTTTTGCTGACTTGTTGAAATTGCACTGCGGCAACAGCGCGATCGCCGCTCAAGTTCCCAGTATCGTTCCTGGTCTTTGGCAAGCCACCGATCCGAAGCCGCCGCTCTTTCGAAAGCCGCTCCCCGACTTAAACGAGATTTCTTCGCCTTACTTGGCTGGAATCTTGGATGCGGCCGATCAACACATGCTTCTGCTTGAGACGATTCGTGGTTGCATCTTCAAGTGCAAGTTCTGTTACTATCCGAAGAGTTATGACGGCCTGTACTTTGTCGACGAAGAGAAGATCGTAGCCAATCTGCGCCACGCGCGAGAGCGAGGCGCTACGGAAGTGGTCCTGCTGGACCCTACATTGAATCAACGCAAAGATTTCGACGGGTTCTTACGTCTACTGGCTCGTGAAAATCCAGAACATCAATTCGAGTATTTTGGTGAACTTCGGTCCGAAGGAATTAAACCTGAAACGGCGCAGTTACTTAAGCAAGCGAACTTCACTGAGGTTGAAATTGGACTTCAGTCGGTCGATCCCACGGCACAATCACTCATGGATCGTCGCAACAACATGAAGGCTTTCGAACGCGGCGTTGAGGCGATGCTGGACGCAGGACTGCGAGTCAAAGTGGACCTGATCATCGGCTTACCTGGCGACACGGTCAGCTCGGTCCGTCGCGGTTTCGAGTATTTGAACTCGACCAATCTCTTTTCCACCGTTCAAGTGTTCAACTTAGCAATCCTGCCTGGCACTGCGTTTCGCCAAGAGGCACCGACGTTGGGCTTGGTCTTCCAAGATCGTCCGCCTTACTACGTCATCGAAACTCCAACGCTCAATACCGGCGACTTGTATGAACTGATGAGCGAAGCCCAAGAGGTGTTTGAATCGGAATGGGACCCATTCCCTGAACCGAAGCTCAAATTTGAGTCGAACTCGCGGTATTGCGAGATCATCGAAGTTGAAGTGGATGCGGCTTGGAACGTCGATCGATTGTTGGCCGAACATCCTTCTGCATGTCGAGCTCAGGCGCTGACGGTCTGGATTCGCGGCAACGACTTTCGAGCGCGGCAAGCTGATTTGTTGAGCTTGATCGAGCGTTTGCTGCTGGATAATCCACACTCAACGATGCAGATCGTGCTCCAGCCCAATCAGCAAGCGACGGAACTTCCAGTGGACTTGCCATCCCGATTGCTCGAAGCATGTTATCGTAAGCCGAACTATTTGGACCGCTACTACAGCTTGAACCCCAATGGAACTTTGGGTTCCAAACGCGTCTTGATTTTACTGCCCGCCGAGTGTCGGGAACAATTGCCAGAACCATGGCTCGCGCAAGTCGGCGAAAGCTGTACGATCGTCTACCATGGTCGCCCCATTGATGTCGACGAGCTGGATTACTTTGAACTTTCCTTGGCAGAACTGTAATCTCAGTTAGCCCCGTTGTGACTTCCGAGTAGTTTCAGCACAATAGTCGTTCGCAAAACCCACCGTCTCAAGAGTTAGAATCGAGGATCTTGTCATGTCCAAATGGCCCATCGGAGTTTTCACCAGCATTGATGCAGGTCTTGGCGTTAAGTTGGAAGTTGCCAAGGAGTTGGGGATTCCAACGATTCAGATGCACGCGCCGCATCGTGAAACTCGCACGGCCGAAAATGCGACCAAGTTTATTGCCAAACTGAACGAACTGGGCATTACATTGACATGTGTCTTTGGTGGGTTTGAAGGCGAGAGCTACGCCGATATTCCTACTGTCGAAAAAACTGTCGGTTTGGTTCCGAAAGCGACTCGTGCTGGACGTTTGCAAGAGATGAAAGAGATCAGTGACTTCACCAAGTTGCTGGGCTGTAGCGTGGTGGGCCTGCACATCGGCTTCGTGCCGCATGACACCTCCAGCGCAGACTACCAAGAGGTCGTCGCGGTGACTCGCGAACTTTGCGATCACGCTAAAGCGAATGGTCAAGCAGTTCATTTGGAAACAGGGCAGGAGTCCGCAGATAACTTGGTCCAATTTATCGAAGACACGAAGCGCAACAATTTGTTCATCAACTTCGATCCCGCCAACATGATCCTCTATGGTACAGGCGAGCCGATCGACGCTCTGAAAAAGGTTGGTCGATACGTTCGTAGTGTTCACTGTAAGGATGCGACATGGAGCAACGAGCCTGGAAAGTCATGGGGCTGCGAGGTTCCCCTGGGTAAAGGTCAAGTTGGCATGGAAAACTATCTGAAGACCTTGCTGGAGATCGGTTACACTGGACCGTTGACTATCGAGCGAGAAATTCCACAAGAGCCTGAACGACAAAAGTCGGAGATTGGTCATGCAAGTCAACTGCTGGCCGATCTTCGCGCGAAGCTACTGTAAAATATGTCAGACACTGAACTATCTTCCTGCAATCTTGCCAGCGAACTTCTGAGTGCAGTCGGACGTGGGTCGACATTGGCCCACTTTCGTGAATTGGCAGTAGCGGCGGTTCAAAGACAATTCTCGTTCGCCAGGATGGCCTGGGTTCACCAGCACGACGCACACTGGGCCGTGGTCGGTTCGCCTGACTCGCTCGCGCAGCTTCCCATGGATCTCGCGGCAACAGCTTCGGACGAGATGGAGATTTCGCAGGGAGAAGGATGGGTCGCTTTACCGATTACCGGCAGAACAGCGCCGGCAGAGGTCCTGCTGCTGAATCCACCGAATGCAGTCCCGCTAGCCGAAGTGCAAGCGATTGGAAACGTGCTTAGGATTTCTCTGGCCACTGCGGCTCAACATATCGCCATGTTGCGCCGCGAAAGTCAGTTACAAACGCTGCTCGATCTTGCCGAACAATGGCAACGCAATCACAACCTAAATGAGCTTCTCAATTCAATGGCAATCGCGGCCGCTCGTGTACTAAGCGGTGACAGAGCCAGTATCTTTCTGTGGGACAAACCGAAGAATGAGCTTGTCGGTTATCCAGCAATGGGAGTCGACGGCGCGCTGCGCATCCGCGACGACTTGGGAGTTGCTGGGCAAGTATTAAAGACCGGCCTGTCGCAGCGGTGGGACGACTCGCAAGATCCAACAACGATCAACGTTCAGGTTGGGCAAAAGCTTGGCTATTCGACTCAGTCGCTGATCGCTGCGCCGCTAATGGACAAGCGCAATCGGCCACTCGGTGTCTTCGAAGTCCTGAATCATCGCCATGGAGAATTCTCCGCCGAGGACGAAGCCTTTCTGATCGAGTTGGCCAAGCATGCTGCCTCGGCAGTTGAAAATACGCAGCGCATCACATCATTGGTTCAATCTCGCGACCGTTTGGTCAAGTTTGCCAGCGATACAACGACGATGGTAGGACAATGTCCGCAAGTTGTTTCGATGCGTGAAACAGTACAACGGGTTGCCGCGACAGACTT
>CAUJKA010000177.1 GCA_963204965.1 Planctomycetota bacterium
GAAGCCCGCAAGACAGCGGTGCTTCCGGTGGCCTATGCGATTCCTTCTCAGCATGCTTGGGCGGTCAGCCGCTTGCTGCGACACGGAATCCAGGTTCATCAGCTTAGTCAAGATTCACAAGTCGAAGCTCAAGTCGCCAAGATCAGCTCGCTGAAGTCAACTCAAAACTTCCAAGGTCATGCTATGCAGAAGTTGACCGTCCAATGGCGAACCGAGAAGAGTTCGTTAGCGTCGGGGACTTACATCATTCCGGCCGCATGCTCACTCGGGCGACTCACAGCGTTTTTGCTCGAGCCTGAATCGGACGAGAACTTAGCGACTTGGAACTTTTTCGATCCGTACCTACGTGAGGGAAGTGACTTTCCTGTGATGCGATTGAGTGAGATGCCTAACGCAACTGTAGTCGCTCAGTCCATTCTGCCCGGTGAAGTAATCACCATGGAAAATACGATGAAGCCCGGCAGCAATGTCAATGCAGTCGGCGCCACCGCGCTGAATGAAATGCCTAGTTGGTTGCCGGAATCGGAAGTCGTCGAGTTCGTGCAACAGCAACAAGGTCAGCTCACCGCGGTCGAGGCGGCGACGGGAGCGAATCGTCGATTGACTCAGCTTCGTCAATTGGAAGCCAAGTTAAGTGAACTAGCTGCATTCACTCCCGCCGAAGCAAAGACTGCGGCCAACGCCAGTACTTTTTGGCGGACTGGACAGAAGTTCGCGCTGATTCGTCACAAAGATGATTTGTACTTCTACGATGTTGAGAAGCAGATTGTACGGCAACTCACACACACACCTGATCTACCCGAAGAGTACGCAGAACTTAGCCCCACAGGAAACGCAGTAGTCTTTGTTCGCGAAAACAATTTGTGGATGGTCAATTGTGAATCGACCGAACAGCGACAGTTGACCACTGACGGTTCGAAAGATCTGCTCAACGGCGTGTTGGACTGGGTGTATCAAGAGGAGCTTTACGGTCGTGGCAACTTCAAAGCGTTTTGGTGGAGCCCTGATGGTTCGAAGATTGCGTTTTTGCAACTGGATCAAACCCAAGTCCCCGAGTATTTGGTGTCGGATAGTGTTTCGGTTGTCCAGTCGCTCGAGTACACGCGGTATCCCAAAGCGGGTCAGCCACTGCCTTTGGTTCAAGCATTTGTTGTCGATGTCAAATCGGGTAAGCCTCAAGAGGTTGGGCTCAGCAAGTTCCCAACGGACGACCGATTGATTGGTCGCGTTAGTTGGTCGCCATCCAACGAGCTTTGGCTGCAAGTCTTCAATCGTGTTCAGAATCGACAGGAGCTTGTTCGCGTCGACGCTGATCCTGCAACGGTTCAGACCGTGGTTAAGGAAGAGGCTAAGGGGTGGTTGGAGATTCGCGGAACGCCGACTTTTCTCAGTAACGGAGATTTCCTTTGGCTGAGCGACTTGCCAGCCGGACGGACTCATCTGTATCGAGTGAACAGCAAAACCGGTGAACGGCAAGCTTTGACAAGTGGTGCATGGGACGTAGCCGATTTGAAGTCGTTGTCCAAAGACGAGCGGTATGCGTTCATCACCGGACATCCTGGCAGCCCAATCGAAACGCACTTGTTGGCTGTTGATCTGTTGAGTGGAGCTACCCGGCAAATCACTTCAGCTCCAGGTACGCACAATGTGTCGGTAGATCCTACAGGAGCGTACTTCATTGACACGTTCAGTAATTTAAATGCGCCGCCCATCACTACACTAAACACAATTGATGGAGGACTGGTGCGCGTGCTTTCGGCGAAGCCATCGGATCGTCACGAGTTCTACAAGATTCAAACACCACGGTTGTTGACTATCAATGCTCGCGATGGACTGCCTTTGCAAACTATGATCATGTTGCCGTACGGGATCGACCCAGTAACGGGTGGCAAGATCGCTCCACCGAATCAGCCACTGTCAAGCGGTAGTGTCGCGATCGCAACTAGCTCTGGAGCGGGTTCTGCTTCAGTGGGCTCTGTAGCGAGTTCAGTCGGCTCCGCTAACTCGGCTTCTGGTTCTATTTCACTTGGTTCAGTAGGCAGTGCAGTTAGCTCAGCGGCGACTGCCTCTCAAACTGGGGCTGGCCAAGTTGGCACTACAGAAGCAGTTGAGAAACTGCCTGTGTTGTTCTTCGTTTATGGTGGCCCACAGACTCCGACAATCACTAACAATTGGCAGCAGGGCAATTACTGGTGGCATCAGTCTTTGTGCTCGAAGGGATATGCCGTTGTCATGTGCGACAATCGATCTGCTCGAGGTCGTGGCGTGGCGGATACATGGACTATTCGCGGTGATATGGGGCGAGTCGAAATGCAAGACTTAGAAGATGCGGTCCAATGGGTTAAGCAACAGCCGTGGGCCGATCCCGAGAGGATTGGCATCTGGGGGTGGAGCTACGGCGGTTACTTTACTGCTTATGCGATGACTCACAGCAAGCTGTTCAAAGCAGGTATCTCTGGCGCGCCGGTAACAGACTGGCGCAACTACGATGCGATCTACACCGAACGTTACATGGATCTGCCTCAAACCAACGAGAAGGGATACCAGTCGAGCTCAGTCGTAGCCGCTGCTGCCAACCTTCACGGCCGAATGATGTTGATTCATGGCGAACGTGATGATAACGTCCATTTGAGCAATACGATTCAGATGATCGATGCCTTGCAGAATGCGGGTAAGCAGTTCGACTTCATGATCTATCCCAAAGCTCGGCATGGCGTCGTTGAGCCTCCGAAGCGCTATCAGATGTACACCATGATGACCGAGTTTCTTGAGAGGAATTTGAAGAATTAGGTTGATGTTGATCCTGCTAGCTTGCCAAGCTGGTTTTCCTGGGATGGGTTGAGGTACGAAACCCATCACGTTTCGAGAGCCGAATGCGGAAAATGCACTGGGCTCTCACTAGCTTGAAACCTAACGAAGTCGATGAGAGCAGTGGTGGGTTTCGTACTTCAACCCACCCCTACTAGTAGATCTATGCCAAAATTGTTGGACGTGAGTGAAAGAGATCAGACGCTCGAATCTGGCTGGGACATCTCTACTCCGAAGGTTGAGGTGGATTGACTACGACAATCAGCAGTTTGTTATGGCAGAAAAATCGAAGGCAGAAATATTCGTTTCCGCAATTTTTCTGCCTCCGATATTTTTGCCACTCAATCGAATTACGACTTCAGACGTTCGAGCTCTGCTGAAACATCTGGGGCAACAAATTTGAGCTGGATCATCTACTACGAAGTCGGAAAAATCCGTTAGGTTTCAGGGCTCCGTTGCTCTACAATAGGGGAGTCAAAAAGCCAGACCGGCTGGATGTAAGCAACTTTTCTGACTTCTTTTCTAAAAATCGCGCCCGGCATGAAGCCCATGGTGCACTAAGCATGTATGAGCGCTCAAAAACCACAAGAGCTTTGCGATCTGTCGGCTGGTTCTCGGCTCGACTCGGTCTCTACGCTAGATGATCTGTTGAAACTAGAGACAGACACTGAACTGCTGTCGAAGTATGTCGAATGCCGCGACCGTGTGGCAATCGAGCGGCTGATTGTCCGATACGCGCCGATGGTAACCGCAGTTTGCCGCGCAACGGCTCATTGCCGAACCGATGCCGAAGATGCTTTCCAAGCCACGTTTCTGGTCTTGGTGAAGTCGGCTCACAAGGTTCGCAAGCAGAGCAGCGTGGCGGCTTGGTTACACGGAGTCGCGTATCGCATCGCCTGTCGCACTCGGATGCAAAGGCGTCGGACGCAACTGTTCAGTGAAAGTCCCGAATCACAGGTGGATTTACAGAGCGGCGGTGCCGTAGAGGATCACAGCGAAGATCCAATGGTGCTTGTCTCTCGCAAGATCGAGCTTGAGTGGTTGTTTCGAGAGTTAGAAGAGTTGCCGACGAAGCTAAAGTCGATCCTGATCGAGTTCTACTTGCATGGGTTCACCGCGCAAGAGATTTCGCAAAGGATGGAAATCAGCGTCTCGGCAGTGGAAGGCCGATTGCGACGTGGACGACACCTGTTGCGGACTCGCTTAGTTCGACATGGATTGAGTCTTTCAGTTGCGTTGGGATCGGTTGAATTGCTGAAGCAACAGTTACATGCTGCTGAAGCACTTGGGCTAAGTTCGAAGTTTACATCTCATCACTTGTCGGACCCTTCATCGACTGTTGCCCGTACATCAAGCGGCGATAGCTCGACGGTTCAGTCACTCGTTCAGGGAGAATTGGCTATGTTGAAACCAAGTTTGCTTTACCAGTCGGGCGTAAGTGCATTGATTCTTGGCACCGCGGGGGCAGTTACGGGCTGGGCCTACATGCTTGACGGCAATGGTGGCGGCTCGGCGGCTTCGAAGGGCGGGGAATCCACAGTTACCATTGCGGCCAGTGACAGTGCACCAGAGGCTATCGCGGCTCCACCAGTGGTGCTGGGTCAAATGGGAATGGGTGCAATGGCCGGCTCGCCAGTGTTGGTTAAGACTGAGCCTGAACAGCCAGTACCAATAGTTCAGTGGGACGCACCCGAAGGCCCCGCGCCTGATTGGCTCCGTCGCAATGAAGCCACCGAGAGTATTGAAAAGCGTATTGAGTCCAACCGAACAAGTCTTCGTGAAGCGGTTGCCAAAGAGCCCTACGGGTATAACTCCGTGCCACTCTCGCAAGTTGCCCAACGGCTATCTGACGAGTTCAAGTTGGCTATTCTGATCAATGCCGCCGATTTGGAAACGGAGGGCGTTGATCCCGATACGCCTATTACAGTGGAATTGCCGCCCTGTTCGTTACGGGAAGCGCTGGGCATTATGTTGCAACCGCTCGGATTGACTTATCGCGTCCGCGAAGCAGGTATTGAAATCACTACTGAATCTGCAGTTGATGATGGCGATGGAACCTTGCGTTGCTACGACCTGAGCTACATCTACAACAACTCAGCTAACGTCGGCTCAGTGGTGCACACCATTACAGAATCGATTGAGCCTGATAGTTGGCTTGAAAACGGTGGATCGTCGACCATATCGATGATCGGTTCAATGATGGTCGTTTCGAGTCCCGACACGACTCATTTTAAGATTGAAGATCTACTTCGCTCAATTGCCAAAATGAGCCCCGGAAATGCGACTCCGAAAATTGGTAGAACGAGTCTACAAGGATCGATGGGTGGAGGTATGTTTTAAGTATCGTCGCCTTTCGCTCCCGCGAAAGTAGCGTGGCTGTAGCTGATCCCGCCAGGGTTCAGATCTTTATAAAACGCGTCGAGCTCTCGCAACTTTTGCGGAGCAAAAGGTGACTCTTTCGTAAAGGGGATTGTAGCGGGTGGAGATATGCTCTGAATCCGAACTCAATTGCATCCGAAAAAGTACCTCAAGCCAACCGCGCGTGGCGATCACCCACGGTTGGCTGGTTGCAATTGGCAGGCTGGTTGCTGCTGGCTTGCTTCTTCGTGCCTGTAGCCGAAGGCTGTGATGGTAAGAGTACTGTTCCCGCGAACATCCTGGACAGTCCCGCTCCATTGGACCTAGCTTCGATCATCGCCGTTGTTGCAGTAATAGGAGCGTACGCTAATGGAGTTGCATGGGGAATCGTGACGTTGGTGGCTGGAGCGTTCCGAAGTCAGCGTATTTTCTGGGCAGCATTTGGATTGCAATGCGGGTTGACTTTGCTTGGCATGCTATCCCTGTTAGTGATCGAGGCTATCCAAGGCTCTTGGCGAGACTTACTGGAGGTCTTGGTTAACTGCTTTCCACTAGTGGTCTATCTTTCAATCTGCGTAATCTTGCCGGTTCGACGTCGCCAATTCCTCTTGGCTTGGACACGCTTTCAGCAAGCGTGGCTTGTGGGCGTCTTAGTCTGGATGAACTTAATCTGCATATTCTCAAGAACGCTAAAATGGGGTTATCCCATCACTTGGCTCGCAAGCGGATTGATGCTCGTCGCGGTTCTTGTTGCAAGTGGCAGGATTGAGCACGATCTATGGAACTCGAACGCCCCCGTTAGTAAGCCTCAGTTTTCAATTCGACAGACTTTTATTTGGACCACAGGCTTGGCAGTTGTCATTGCCTATTACCAATTGATTGGCAAGTTGATGTCGGGGTGAGCAGCCCATCGTCGCCTTTCGCTCCCGCGAAAGTATCGCGGTTCAACTGCTTTTGCGGAGCGACTTTAGTAGTTTGTTTGCCTGGGAGGGTACGTTGATTGAACTCTCCCGCGCTGACTTTACCGTTGAGAGGTTAACAAATTCGCGGGAGAGTCGCGTGGCGAGTGGTGCGAGCCATAAGCGGTGAGGGCGATAGGTTCGGGCCTCCGTGCAGCTGTTGAAGCACCGCGGCGCCTACGCGCTGGACAGCCAAACGACTCGCTAAGAATTGTCGGCAAAAGAATGAGGGCAGAAGAATGAATGGCGTCCTATGCTTAGTCTCGCTACTTTCGCGAGGTGAAAGGTGTCTGGCCACCTCAAAATCTTCGAACTTCGAAGTACAATGAGCGGGATTCTTGGGCAGATTGTGGCCCAATTCCTAATCTCGTTTACTCCCACCCCTGAAACAATCATGAGACTTTCGATCCAGCGATGCGCTTGGCTTTTAGGCCTTTCGGTAATTACTTCCAGTGGCACGTTTGCCCAGGAATATCTCAACGGAATCAAATGGGAAACGCCTCCGGTAATCAAGCCGGGAAACAACCCCACCGATCCACCCAGTGATGCAATCATCCTTTTCGACGGCAAAGATCTTTCGCGTTGGAAGGGTGCCGATAAGTGGAAGGTTGAGGATGGCATCATGATCGAAGGCAGAGGCGATGTCACCAGCATTGATGAGTTCGGTGATTGCCAGTTGCACATCGAATGGTCCGCGCCAACCGAAGCCAAAGGATCGGGACAAGGCCGAGGCAACAGCGGCATCTTCTTGATGAACAACTACGAACTCCAGGTACTAGATTCGTACAACAACGAAACCTACGCTGATGGACAAGCCGGAGCGGTATACAAGCAGACGCCACCAATGGTCAATGCAATGAAGGCACCTGGCGAATGGAACGTATACGACGTAGTTTTCACAGCTCCACGATTCAACGAAGATGGATCATTGAAGTCGCCCGCTTACATCACCGCCTTCCACAACGGCGCAGTAATTCTGAATCACTTCGAACTGCTTGGGGACACGCCATTCAATCGTCCACCTGAGTACAAGAAGCACCCTGAAGTTGGACCAATTCGGCTGCAGGATCACGGTAATCCCGTTCGTTTCCGCAACATTTGGGTCCGTCCCGTCAAGCCCATCAAGGG
>CAUJKA010000178.1 GCA_963204965.1 Planctomycetota bacterium
CTGATCATTTCCACACTATCTGGATTCTGCCGAGGGGAGATGCTGGCTTCCCAACCAGAATGCGTCGCATTAAAACTGAATTCACCAATCGCTACCTCGCGCTAGGAGGCTGCGAGGCCAAAACGTCAGAGTCACGAATCAAAAAGCAGGAGCGTGGTATATGGCAGCGGCGCTACTGGGAGCACACTGTTCGCGACGAACATGATCTGAAGCACTGTACCGACTACATTCATTGGAATCCTTGCAAGCACAATCTTGTTGAATTCCCTAGAGACTGGCTGTGGTCCAGTTATCATCGATTTGTTCGGGACGGTGAGTACGATGACTCGTGGGGATATCACGATCCCTGCCCAGGATACGACACTCCTGAATTGCTTTAAGCCGTAGATGTAGTAGATGTAGAACGAAACCCACCTTGGTCCTTCGGGGCTGTTTGAAAGAAGATGTGGCGAGTTTCGCACTATGATTGTCAAGGCGTGGTGGGTTTCGTTCCTCAACCCACCCTACGAAGAATACTACGAAGAATATTAGGAGAGCGATAATCAACCGGTACTTTGATCGAATGAGACAGTGGCTTGGGTGGGAAGCCGAAGCGGAACGAGAGCGATTGGCTATACGTCGACAGCTGCGAGGCAATAAAGACGCAGAAAAGTACGGTGAGACGCTGGTCGATCTGGTCATGGCCGATCATCGCAGTGGGCTGGGTGGCTTTTCTCTCATCACGTTCGTAAAACGCAATCGAACCTTAGCCTTGCCATGGAATCGGCTTCGCGTCGGCTCACCGGTGGTCGTCTCTGATGAAGACCCTAACGAAAACCAGGAATGGACTGGCGTTGTATCCGCACGCAATCAACAGTCGATCGAAGTAGCTTTTTCAGAGTGGCCCGAAGCGAATCGATTTCGGATCGACTTAGCGTCCGACGAAGTTACTCGCTTGCGGCAACTGTCGGCGATGCAGACGGCCGAGTTTGGCAAAGGTCGCGTCGCACAACTTCGCGACATTATTCTCGGCGAGCGCGAACCGCAATTCGATGCAGAGAAACCGATCGAGCTGATTAATAAGCTGAATGCGTCGCAAGAAGAGGCAATTCGCTTTGCACTTTCTAGTCGAGATCTCGCGATCATTCACGGCCCACCAGGCACAGGAAAAACAACAACGGTTGCAGAATTGATCGAGCAAGCTGTTCGACAGGGCCAGCGAGTCTTAGCAACGGCGCCAAGCAACGCTGGTGTCGACAATTTGCTCGAGCGTCTATCTAATCGAAAGCTCCGCCTCGTCCGAATTGGCCACCCGGCTCGCATTCAAGAATCGCTTCAGTGTTTCACCCTGGATTCGCTCGTCGAGTCCGATCCTGGGACAAAAGTGGTCGGCGAGATGTACAAAGAGGCTGAGCAGATTGCGAGGAAGGCTTCCAAGTTCACTCGCGCGAAGCCACAGCCGGGTGCTAGGCAAGACATGAGGCAGGAAGCACGTCGACTTCGTGAGGATGCTCGACGATTCGAACGTCAAATCATTGCCAACATCTTGGACCGCGCCGACGTTGTTTGCGCAACCACGACTTTTGATCCTGAAGTTCTGGAAGCACGCACCTTTGACCTCGGTGTCATCGACGAAGCCTGTCAATCGACCGAGCCGGGCTGTTGGCCAGTCTTGCTGCGAGCCAATCGAATCGTGCTTGCCGGTGATCATTGCCAATTGCCGCCAACGGTGCTCTCCGACAAAGCCGCTCGGGAGGGCTTTTCGATGAGCATGATGGAGAGGCTAGTAAATCGATATGGAAAGCAAGTGACGCGAAGGCTTTCTGTTCAGTATCGCATGAATGAGCGGATCATGAACTTCTCGTCGTCCCAGTTCTACGATGGCGCGCTTGAGGCGGATGCTTCGGTTAAGGATCACCAGTTGAAAGACTTGCCCAGCGTCGGAGCGAAAGCCGAATCAGAGCCGATCGTGACCATGATCGACACCGCCGGAGCAAGCTGGGACGAGGAGTTGGAGCCAGACGGAGAAAGCAAATGCAACGTTCATGAAGGAAAGCTTGTTGTTGAGCAGGTCGAGCGATTGCTTGAAATGGGTGTGAAGGCAGAAGAGATCGCCGTAATTTCGCCCTACTCAGCGCAAGTCCGTTGGATTCGCGAAAGACTCCGCAGTGCCGGAGTCGAAGTAGATACCGTCGATGGCTTTCAAGGTCGCGAGAAAGAGGTCGTCGTGATCAGCCTTGTTCGCTCGAATGCGAATGGCGAGATCGGCTTCCTCGCAGACACTCGCAGAATGAACGTCGCTCTAACCAGAGCCAAGCGCAGGCTGATTGTTATTGGCGATAGTGCAACGCTCGGCGGACACGAGTTTTACGCAGAGTTGTTACAGTACTTTGAGTCTATTGAAGCGTATTCGACCGTATGGGAATTTCTTTAGCGCAGATTCGGAGGATTTCGGCCCGAAGGGCCAGCGATTTACCTAGCCCAGGCCAACGGCCTGGGAATCTGCGTTAATATGATATACGTAAGGGCCAACGGCCCGATATTTCTTTTATTGTTGAAGAGGTATTTACTATGTCTCAATCGCTTGCACAAATTTGGATACACTTGGTCTTCTCAACAAAAGAGAGACGGCCTTTTCTCAAAAGCGACTCGCTTCGAGATGAGATGTTTCGAATGTTGGCACATCATGTTAAAGAGTCAGGCTGTGTCTGTGCAATCGTAGGTGGTCATGAAGATCACGTTCATCTATTGGTTGGTCTGTCACGTACAATCACAATTGCCAAGTTGGTTGAGAATGTGAAGACAGAGACATCAAAATGGATGAAGGCTCACAAGGATGGCTCGAAAACGTTTTCGTGGCAGTCGGGGTATGGAGCGTTTTCCGTTAGTCACTCCAAATGCGATGAGGTCGAGACTTACATTCGCAATCAAGCAGAGCATCACAAGCGGTTCTCGTACCAAGACGAATTTCGTAGGATATGCGAGCGACATGGGCTGTCAATCGACGAGCGTTATGTTTGGGAATAGCCTCAGTAGTTATGAATGCGAAACTGTCGGGCCTTCGGCCCTTTCGTGAGGTGTTGTGGCGAGTTTCCCCAGGCCGTTGGCCTGGGCTAGGTAAATCGCTGGCCCTTCGGGCCGAAGAAGTTCATGCCTCCCTCGCTGTAAGTTGAGTCTCTTAACTTCCACACCCACCGCCGCAGCCGCCCCCGCAGGAAGCTCCGCCGCAAGATGCCCCGCCACCGTCACCACCTCCTCCGCCGTCACCACCAAAGCTGCCAGCGTCGCCGGCGCTTGAATCGCCAAACGAGAAGGAGTCGAACCAACTGGAGCCGGTGTCACCACCTTGGCCACCGAACAATCCGAAGTCGGCGGTATCTGAAACTTCGCCACTTACTCCTTCAACCGGTTCAATGGGAAAGTCTGGTGTTTCAAAGGGCGTTTCGGGGTCTAGCGCGGTGGTCTCGCCAGCCTTGAAGCCCTCATCGCCGACGCTAAACGCAGGTGTGCCTCGTTCGTCAACGATGGTCGTGTGGTGACAGTGCATGTTGTTTGTGTGCATCATGCTGGACCACATCCACATGTACATGAGCGAATTATCGCTGTAGCCGCCTTGATAGCGCTGAAGCATCGGTGCGCTGTTATCGAAGGACGCGTCGCCGCCTGCATCGGCGGTTGAGCTCTTTGCCTTGGCCGGAGTCAATCCTGGGCGAATCACATTCGCATGAACGCGACTATACAGATTGGCAATGCTCATACGTGTTCGGAATGCCTCTTCCAATTGTTGCATGAACGAGTCAAACTCGGCTCTCTTGGCTTCTGTGTAAGTATCGTAGCTTTGTTGCGACTGGAAGACTTCGTTAAGTCGATTCTCCAGAGAGCTCGGGCCGTCGGTGGCTTGCATCTGAGTGTCGAGAGCATTGATGCTGATTTGTATCGGGTAGATGCCAACATCGTGGACTCGCGCCACGCGGACTTCGATAATTAAGGCCAACGTCTTGAGATGATGCTCAAGCAACAGGGACAAGTAGGAGAAGGCGGTTTGGTCAGCGAATCGATCGCGAGTGAGTGAGTCGAGGGCGATCTCCATATCATCGCTGTTGGTGGATTCCGAGTCGTCGTACAGGACCTGATCGTCTTTGGTGAACTTGACAACGTCGGTGACTCCGATAGACCGCAGTACAACGTTTAGCTCCTGCATAATCGAGATGGCTGTAAAGGTCTCGTGTTCCTCTTTCTTAGACAGCAAGTTGGCCGTTAGCAGCTCGGCAAACCTTCGAAAGCCCTTCGTCGGCTTTCGTCTCAGTTGTGTAAGGCTGTTGGGATCAATGGTCATTGTGGCCGATAGGTACATGGACGTATTCCTATAGATAGGTTTGAGATTGTTTCTTTAGGCTGGATTCATGTTCAATTCGGTTGCCGACTCGCAGGAGCCACAAAAGGCGGACTCACTATCGGCCGAGTGGCTATCGTTCTTCGACGCGCGTTGCTGGCCGCCCCAATACGCGATTGGAGGATTACCAAACCGCTGTTGGTAAAGAGCTAGTGTCGTCGCGTACTGGCCAGCATTCATATCGTGGTTGTCGCTAGGTTCGTGGTGAATCATCCGACCCAAGGTATTCTGGCAGAAACGCATGTAGGTCTTGGTGAAGAGGATGAACTCGTGCCACGCGACATCGACTCGAGCCGATGGCGTCATCTGTCCGGATTGATTCTCTGCTGCAAGAATCATGAACTTAATCACCTCTTCGAGCGCAGTTTGGCATTCGCTTGGCTTGCAGAATAGAGCTCGAGCAAGCTTAGTACGAAGCAGCGGAGCAGTGTTCAAGATCTCTTTGGCAAGCGTTGTTACGCAGTCCGTATTCAGTTCGTTGGTCATTCGTGGATTGCTTGTCATAGTTGTATCCATCATAACCCGCTGCGTTAGTGCGAGGGACGGTTCCTAGGGTACTTCGTTTAACGGCAAGCCGCAGGCGACTGTTCTTCTGCCTTTCCAATTTCTAGTTGGAGTTTCCAAACTTGTACAGTGATCGCTCTGTTCTCAAGTAAATCCGTCCATCGATAATTGCGGGAGTGGCAAAGGTGCGTCCCGGAAGTTCGTTGGTTTGAATCGTAGCAAACGTCTTCTTGGCTTCGACCCATGTTGCAGTGCCAGTTTCGTTAATGAACAGAATGCGTCCGTGGGCATAGATTGGCGAAGCTGAGAAGTTTCCACTAAGTCGTTCTTGCCAGTGGCGCTGACCAGTGCGAGCGTCGACACAAGAGGCGATTCCGTCATCCGATACAAAGTATAGCTCGTCGCCAACCAGTACTGGCGATGGAGTGCTCGGTGCACCGCGCTTCATTCGCCAAGCCACGTTGGTCTCGGTGACATCGCCATGTCCGCCAAGCTTGACTGCCATCAGTTCGGGGAAGTCGTAGTCGTGATTGTAGAAAACCATACCATGTCCAACGGCCGGTTGTGGAACTACCGACCAACCTGGTGCAACGACACGCCATAATTCTTTACCGCTGTGCAATTCGTAGGCCGCAAAATGGTCCGGACCGGGCGCTAAAACTTGTTTCTGGCCTTCGATGGTAACTACCGTGGGGGTTACAAACGAGTGCGTTTGTTTGCCTCGCATGGCTCGAGGCGTTTTCCAAGCTACTTTGCCCGACTTGCCATCAACACCCGCCACAAACTGCTCGTTGCCGCCATCACAGACGATCACCAACATGCCTTCGCTGAGTATTGGCGAGCCGCCGTTGCCATGAACGGGCGCATATGACAATTCCGTGCAGCTCCACCGGATCTGCCCATCTTCGGCGGCGAGGCAGGCCAGACCCTGAGCTCCGAAATGGACGTAGACTAAGCCATCGCGAACGATGGGAGTGGGGCTAGCGTGACTGTTCTTGCTGTGGATCCCTGGGGCGTTCTCCAACGTTCGAATAGTCGTTTCCCAAAGCTGTTTGCCGTTGTTGGCATCAAGAGCCAAAGCGCGAAGCGACAGTCGGTTCTCTTCGCGGACGGCCGTGGTCAAGAAGACTTGATTGCCCACAACCACAGGCGAAGACCAGCCCAGGCCAGCGATATCCGTCTTCCAAAGTACGTTTTTCGTTTCTGACCATTCCATCGGACAAGCCGCGGTGCCGACCGCATGGCCATCGGAATTAGGGCCGCGAAACTGTGGCCAGTCGATAGGCTCACTGATCAGTGCAGCCAGCAGTAGAAGTTGAGGAAGCATTTGGAGGAGGACTCGGCGGGTAGGTTGAATTACGTGGGTTGAATGTGGGGAAGTTCATCTGAACTTGGCTGTAGATTGTAGCTTGGATTGCAAGGAGGCGTGCAATGCGCGATTGGCCGGTTAGATTGGCTCGGTAGATTGCCTAGCTAGTTTATTGAGGCGATCTGACTTTCGGGGATCTTTAGGCTATGATGGAGACATCTATCTTGAAGTGAGTCATGTCCCCCAACACCCCCATAGATCTGCCGCGACTTTTAGCTCGACGAGCCTTCCTAAGCCGCTTGGGATTTGGTTTTGGGGCTGCTGCGCTCCAGTCGATGATGCTTGGAGATGTACGCGGAGCAGGGGGTGGACTTCTCGATACTCCAGTACTTAATGATGCTTCCTCACTAGGCGGCTTGGCTGGTTTACCTCACCATGCGCCACGGATCAAGCGGGTGATCTTTTTGTACATGTCGGGTGGTCCTTCGCAATTGGAGACCTTCGACTACAAGCCTGAGCTCGATCGCTTGGATGGTCAAGCGATGCCCGATTCGTTCACCGCTGGACAGCCCATCGCGCAACTGCAAGGGCAACAGTTGAAGGTCCAGGGACACTTGACCAAGTTCAAGCAGTACGGGAACAGCGGTCAGTGGATCAGCGATTATCTGCCTCATCAAGCTTCGATTGCCGACAAGCTTTGTATCATTCGCAGCATGGTTACCGAGCAGATCAATCATGATCCCGCGCACACCTTCATGAACACCGGCACCGCGCTCAGCGGCCGACCTTCAATGGGATCTTGGATCACTTATGGATTGGGAAGTGAGTGTCAGGATCTGCCTGGATTTATCGTGCTGAGCAGTTTTGCGGGGCGCAATCCACAACCGATCTCATCGCGAATGTGGTCTTCAGGTTTTCTTCCCAGCCGTTTTCAAGGCGTTCCCTTCCATTCCACTGGGGACACAGTTCATTACATCAAGAATCCTGCTGGCGTTTCGGTTGAGCAGCAGGAGCAGTTAGTTCGGTCGATCAATCGGTTGGACCAACTGGGCAATAAGACTTGGAACAATCCCGAAGTCGATTCACGGATCGCCGCTTATGAGATGGCCTTTCGAATGCAAGCCTCGGTACCATCGCTGGTAGATATGAGCGATGAAAGTCAAAAGACGCTTGAGGCCTATGGTGCCAAGCCGGGTGACGGATCCTTCGCTTCCAATTGCTTGTTAGCGCGAAGGATGATCGAACGTGGAGTGCGATTCGTGCAATTGTACCACCGCGACTGGGATCATCATGGCGATCTCAAGAAGTACATGAACATCTGCTGCGGTGCAACCGATCAACCAACCAAAGCTCTGCTGCAAGATCTCGAAGCACGTGGCCTTCTCGATGAGACGCTAGTGATTTGGGGCGGCGAGTTTGGGAGGACTCCCATGTTCCAAGGCAAAGGCGGGCCAGGTCGCGATCATCACATCAAAGGCTTTTCGATGTGGTTGGCTGGCGGTGGAATTCGCGAGGGGATGTCGTTGGGCGCGACGGACGAACTTGGATACAACGCGGTGGAAAATGTCGTGCATGTTCGCGACTTGCACGCAACGATGCTGCATCTGTTGGGCATCGATTATCGATTGCTATCGGTTAAGTATCAGGGCTTGGACTGGCGATTGACGGGTGTCGAACCGGCTCGAGTACTCGAAGAAGTGATCAGCTAAGTTGAATCGCAAACAGTTCATTCGAGTCTTCGTTCACCTGTGCATCTGGCTGGTTGTCTGTTGGGGTGTCTATCGATCGATTGAAAAGTCCACCGAGCAATTGCAGGCTCAGCGACAGACTTTAAATGAGCAAGTGCAGGAGTTGGAGTCGCGAGCAGCGTCTAGTGAGGCTGATCAAGCGAACCAAGTAGATGCGACGGGTCAAGCTGATAAGCTACGTGCGCAAGCGAATCAATTGCGGAAGCAGGTCGATGACTTTTGGAAAGCCGATTGGCGATGGTTGGCACTTGCGGGGCTAGCTTACGCGTTAGGCATGATGCCTTCATGCGCTTACTGGATCATGTGCATGAATGCCATGGAGCAACGCGTGCCGGTGCCAGCAGCCATCTGGGCATATTTCTACGGGAACCTCGGTAAATACGTTCCGGGCAAGGCCATGGTTGTCATCATGCGAGTCACCACGCTTGCCCCGTATGGCATTCGCAAGGTGGCTACAACTCTAGCGATCTTTATGGAGACGCTGACGTCGATGGCTGTCGGCGGCACCGTGGCGGCAATCTGTGTGTTGTTCCTGGATGTGGACTATCGACTTCGATGGCTCGCGGTGGGCTTGCTGGCAGCCACGATCATTCCCACCGCGCCGGTGCTGCTGCGGCTGGTGCTGAGAAAGCTTCAGCCGGGAGTCGATCCCTTAACTCTGGATCAATGGACTTCGCGGTTGAACTGGAAGCTGACGTTGAAGGGGTGGGCTTCGCTTGGATTCACGTGGATTGGATTTGGGCTTAGCCTGGGCTGCGTACTTTATGGATTGCCCAGCACTCAGTGGTTAGCCGAAACACAGACCGAGTTTTGGTTGAGCGTTTATGCGGCGTGTGCGCTGGCGATCGTAATTGGCTTTGTTTCATTGATGCCTGGAGGAGCAGGGGTCCGCGAAGTCGTTTTAGCAACAATCCTTGCGCCGGTTGTTGGACCAACGGCGGCACTTTGCTGCGCGATTTGGCTAAGGTTTACTTGGATTGTCGCCGAACTGGTGATGGCTGGAACAAGCTACTTGGTCCGGCGGTATTGGTTTCGCTGAAATAGTCGCCTTTTGCTCCGCAAAAGTAGCGCTCGGTACTTCTAGCTTCGGTCTGATCGCTGCCTTAGCATAGAGATTGAGCGCTACCTCGATTCGAACAGAGTGGAGACAAAGACAAACAGCCACGCTACTTTCGCGGAGCGAAAGGCGACTATCCAACGTACACTTTCGCGGACGAGCAAAGGCGTTAGTTTCCCTGAACACCGGTTTCGATTAAGCTAAGCACTTCCCGCCATTGTCCCAGGTTGCAAATTGTCCTACCAGCCCTTGCTCTGTTCACACTCTATTCACTCGCATCGATTCGGCCAACGTGCCAACGATGCTTACCCTTAGAACAAGCCCGCCTCAACATGAAGTTGTCGATCGTAGTCCCCGTATTCAACGAGCAACAGTCGCTGAGCGAGCTGTGCGATCGCATCGCGGCAACAGCTGCAGCGCAGGGGTACGATTACGAAGTCGTTTTTGTCGACGATGGATCTCGCGACGCGTCATGGTCGACGATTGTTCAGTTGAGCCAACAGAATCCGGCGATTCGTGGCGTCAAATTGCGTCGGAATTTTGGCAAAGCAGCCGCGCTATCGGCTGGTTTTGAGCGTGTGACGGGCGATTGCGTTGTCACGATGGACGCTGATCTTCAAGACGATCCCAAAGAGATCCCGAACTTGCTTGGCGAATTGAATAAGGGATTTGATGTTGTCTCGGGTTGGAAAAAGACGCGGCATGATCCTTGGCATAAAGTGCTGCCCAGCCGCGTGTTCAATCGACTGATTAGCTGGCTGACGGGCGTTCACTTACACGATCACAACTGTGGATTGAAGATCTACAGACGGGAAGTTTTGAGTGAGGTTGAGCTTTATGGTGAACGCCATCGCTTCATTCCTGTGCTCGCTGCCGCACGAGGCTTTCGAGTGAGCGAGATTGTTGTCGAGCATCATGAACGCAAGCATGGCGTTTCGAAGTATGGCTTCGAGCGCTTTGTGAAAGGTTTTCTCGATTTGATGACAGTCTACTTTTTGACTGGCTATGGTAATCGGCCTCAACATCTTCTCGGTACCGTCGGCTTAGTAAGCTCTTGCTCAGGCATGTTGGGGCTGTTCATGTTGGCATCGTGGTGGATTGTGAGTCGTTTAAGCGATAGCATCCACGACGTACATCTCCACCAAAAGGCGATCTTCTATTTTTGCATCCTGGCTGTGCTCTTGGGTATTCAGCTCATCAGCATTGGATTTTTGGCCGAGCTAATTACGGCGATGAATCGTTCATCGCGATCATCGTTCAGCGTGTCCGAAGATACCGCCGACAAGCGAGAATCAGAGGATGCCAAGTGAGCAACTCAAGCGAGAGCTTAACCGCCAACAAAACGCGTCGATGGATTGTCTTGGGGCTGATTGTCTTGGCCAGCGTGATTCAGCTTTGGCGCATTACGCATGTGCGATCCAACACGGGCGAGTCGCCATTTCTGAGCGCCAATGATCGCAGTCGATGGTGTACCATTCTGGCGATTACGGCCAACGGCTCATACGAGATCGACGATATCATTGAGATCCGCGATGAAAAGACCAATCGTCGAACTTGGTACACCATCGATATGGTGCAGCATCGTGGTCCCGACGGAAAGCAGCATTTCTACAGTAGCAAGCCACCGCTGTTACCGACAATCTACGCCGGAGTCTATTGGCTGGTGCGGAATACGACGGGCTATGGCCTATTGAAAGATCCATTCGAAACAGCGCAGATCATTCTGGTGATCGTCAATTTTCTACCGATGCTCGGGCTGTGGTGGTTGATGATCCGCTGGGCCGACCGAGCAAACGTAGACAATTGGCAATTTGGAATCCTGGTGGTCCTGGCAACCTCCGGAACTTTTCTCTCGACATTTATTGTCACGCTGAATAACCATACGCCCGGGGCGATTTCAGCGGCGGTCTCGTTGTGGGCTGCCGAGCGAATTGTAGTGCGACGCGACCTGCGAACGGGTTGGTTTATCCTTGCTGGATTTGCCACTAGCTTTGCTGTAGCTAATGAGTTGCCGGCGCTATTGTGGTTAGTGATCGTCGCTGGCCTGCTGTTCATGGTGGACTATCGTAAAGCGGTCCTATTTCATGCCACAGCCATGTTGCCCGTGGCAATCGCCTTCTTTGCGACGAACTATATCGCGCATGGAACATGGCGACCGGCCTATTCACAACGAGCAGTCGGTGCTCTGGTCACAACGATGGATCTGCCCAACGATAGTGAGGATCTTAGTAAGTTGCAGATATCGCCGATCGTTGAAAAGCTGCGACCCTTGGGATTCGATCTCAGCGACCAGTCGATTATTCGCAAAGGTCGTCGCGAAGCCGTTTGGGAGTTGTGGGACGAGGCCTCGCAATGGCGGATCGCATTACGCAAAGACGGAAGCAATCGCTTGGGTGTTTATCAGTGGGGCGATTGGTACGACTATCCGCAGAGCTATTGGTTAGAAGGAAAAAAGAAAGGCGTTGATAAAGGCGAACCTAGTAAGCTCAAGTACGCCTTCCATTGTCTACTCGGCCACCACGGCATCTTTAGCCTGACGCCAGTATGGATCATCGCGGTATTGGGCGCCCTGATGACGCTGCGAAGCGGGGGAGTATCCCGAAGCGGTATTGACCAAGCATCCTCAGCCAACGCTCAGCAAAACAAGTCGTCGACATCAACATCGCCGCTAAGTGCGCTTGTCGATCGAATTGGAGCCGAACGTATCCTGGCCGCAGCAATCGTAGTCACGAGTATCGTCGTGATCGGATTCTATTTGACTCGTCCCTTAGAAGATCGCAATTACGGAGGCGTCTGCAGTGGATTGCGATGGTCGTTCTGGTTGATACCACTTTGGTTTTGGCTAGCTGTCCGTGGTATGGCACTGGTCAAGTCTGGGCTGAGCAAGTGGATTGTCATCGGCCTCTTGCTTGTTGGAGTTTTTTCCGCGCATTACCCGTGGAGAAATCCTTGGACTAGTCCGTGGGTTGATCAGTGGCTTGTTCCCCCAGCCCAAGAATACTAAGCCATCGACGTTCCTTGCCTTTTCCTTTACCAGTGCAGGCGGGCATCACCACTTCTTTAGTGGATTGGCACAATTCTTCCTTTTGTTTGTCCAGGGCGATACGTTCGCGAGCAATCTTCGCGCGCTCCATCGAGAGATCGATCTCAGCCTGACGCAGTTTGCTTTCCCACTCTTCTTGAATCTCTCGAAGTTTCTGACGCTCTTGTTGAATCAGTTCGTCGCCGTCGAGCATCTGAGCTACGCCGGCAGCACCAATGGCTAGGCCGTCACGAGTATCGGACTGCATGCGCACGATCTCACGCAACTCTTCAATCTCTTCATCTCGACGTGTGATCTCAGCTTGCGTGGAATCCAGCACCTCTTGAATGCTCAGCTTTTCCTCATGCGGGATGAACTCATTGCCGCTGATCGTGTCATCTTCAAGCTGTTTGAGTATCAGTAGCTTGCGTTGTTCCCAGCTAAGCTGTTCACCGTTGCCGCGACCAGTTGATTTGTCGGAAGTCGCCGCGCTGGTTAGCTGTTGAGCCAGTCTTGCTGCCAAGTCCGAATTCTGTTGACGCAAGTCCTCTGTTTCAGCCATCGCAGAATCTAATTGCTGTCGCAGTTCACCTAAATGCGAGAGTTCTTCAAGCTCCTCGGCACTTACGGTCGGCGTTGGTTGCTGTGGCGGCGAATCAAAGTTGAATATCTTGGGCTCGCCCAGTTCTGATTGCTCGTGGTAGAACTTCAGCTCTGCTTGAAACTCGGCGAGCTGACTGTTCGCGGCTTGCAATTGGAAGCGAACGTCGGAGAGCTCGCTTTCTAAATCGCCGATGATGGCTTGGAGTTGATCTTGATGAGCCGAATTGTCGGGAGCATCCTCTTCTTGCGTACTGTTGGTAAGTTCTTCAAGTAGAAGAACCAGCTCTTCATTCTGCTCTCGCAGTTTTGCAACGTCAGCGGCTGATTCATCCAGTTGATTCTGCAACTGCTCAAGTTTTTCGAGTTGTTCGATGCTTGGTCCAGGCGGCGGCTCCGAACCGTCGGAGATTCTGCATCGCGGATCACTTTCGAACAGGCTCTGTTCGACCTTTTCAAACTGCTCATGCAAGAACTTAAGCTCAGCTTGGTATTCGGCGAGTTGATTATTGGCGGCTTGAAGTTGAAAGCGCGTATCGCAGAGTTCGCCTTGCAGATCGCTAACTAAAGTCCGAAGCTGAACAGCGTCTTCGGAGAGAGTCTGAGCGGCGAGAGTCTTGACGATCGATTCGGTAATCTGCTGTTGCCATCGATCCAACGACTGTTGTACCGAGGACGAAACGAGATTCGCGAGACCGTTAGCTGTGGAAGTCTCGGCCACGGGGCTGACAGCTTGGCTACCAGTTCCGTCAGCAGTTTTGTTGCTTACTTTGTCAGATGCTTTTGGGCCAGGTACTTTCGAAGAACCCACGACTGCAGAATCGCTCTTGGCAGATAATGAGGTATCGCTAGTATGGTCAGCGACCGGCTTCGCTGTATTCAATGGTTTGCTTGAATTGGATTTATCGGACGTTTGATTTGAAGCAATGGTGGACTTGGTGGAGTCCATCGAGGCCTCGAGCGCTGCCAGTTCAGCCAATGTGTCCAGCGCAGTAACCAGCTCCTGCCGTAAATCGGCGGTGAGGTTGTTCCCTTTGCGGTTGCGCCCTGCCGCAGACGACAATAGCCGTCGCTTCAGATGCTCGCTTAGCATCACGAGCTCCTCGCGGTTGGGCAACGGTTTGTTAGGCATCTGCGACAAAGGCTTGATGGGTAGTTAGTGGGCGATCTGTGTCAAAATTGTTTCAATTCCATTGGGAACCTTACCTTGATTTCCACTAGGATGCAAAAATCCTTGAATTAACCAGATACATGGGCAAGCATTATCATCCCGGCTAGAATGGGAAGAATCCGAATGCGCCGAATTTGCGGCCCAAAGTGAACTCACACAACCTCCATCACGCATGTCCAAGAAAAAAGCTCCTGACGAAATACCTCCATTGGAAGAGGCGATGAGCGAACTCGAGCAGATAGTTCGCCGCTTGGAGCAAGGGGGGAGCACTTTGGATGACGATCTAACCGACTACGCTCGTGCGACTCAGTTAATCAAGCTTTGTCACGGTCGGTTAACAGAAGCGGAGAAAACCATTCAACTGCTGAGCGGCGTTGATGCTGAGGGCAACCCAATTGCCGAGCCCTTCTCATCTGCTCCGGCCAGCTTGGAACAGAAGCAAGCCGATCGAAGTCGGCGGCGTTCTGCGGCTCAGGACGACTCTCTTTTCTAGTCGACTGCATCGCCGACTCTATTCTCCGCGAGATGAACTATGGCCAATGCCGAAGAGGAACTCAAACAGCACTTACAACCGCTACGCTTAGCGGTAGATGCTGCCTTGGATAAGTACACGCAAAGTTGCCCGGGAACTCCCGAGCGATTGAACGAAGCGATTCGTTACAGCGTTTTAGCTCCCGGAAAGCGACTGAGACCCGCGTTGGTCTTATGGGCTTGCGAATCCATTTCGGGCAGTTGGACTGAAGCTATTCCAGCCGCTTGTGCCGTAGAGTTTATCCATGTCTATTCGCTGATCCACGATGACTTGCCAGCGATGGACAACGACGATCTGCGTCGCGGTCAACCAACTTGCCACATCCAGTTTGACGAGGCCACGGCGATTCTGGCTGGGGACAGCCTGCAGAGGTTGGCCATAGAGACTATTTGTAATGAACTGCCCGAGGCGGTTGCGTTTCATTGTTGCCGGAGTTTGTCGACGT
>CAUJKA010000179.1 GCA_963204965.1 Planctomycetota bacterium
GAAATAGGCCCAACTGCTATTGGGACTCGAATCGCAACTGTGGTAGTTTCTTTGCCCGACCCAAAATGCGCCTGTTGTCAATGATTGAGCTGCTGGCGTGTTGCAAATACTGGTATCCCGACCAGTTTCAGAATCTACCGAGGCAAAAGGAGGAGCCTTCATGCAACTCGTACACATGGATGTTAGTCTACCTGCGAGTCACTCGCGGCAACTTGTCGGTCCGTTATCTTCCGGATTGAATGCAGTCGTTGGACCGCGAGGCAGCGGCAAAACGCGTTTGATTCGTTGGCTACGTCAAGTCACAGCAGAAATCTACGGCAACGACTATGTTCCCGCCACACCCACGGCGGTCGAGCTAGCCGGTGAAGTAGAGCTTCGCAATCACGGCACTCCCATTCGCATTAGTCGCGATAGCTACGGTCGCGTGAGAACGCATCGAAGCAACGCTGATCATCGCGAACAGTTCTCCACATCTGCCGGCTTTCCAGCGAACGCGAATACTCGCGAACTGACTACACGGCAACGGCAAGCCTTTGCCATGTTGTCGGATATCAACGACACTGCGGCAAACGCCGAAGCAGCGATCGACGAAGTCGCGCGTCGTTTCGGCCTGGAAGCTCGTGTCGAAGAGACTCGGACCAACGATCGAGATCTGTTGGTTACTCGCGAGCGAGATCTAACCACTCGACTGGACAGCCTACAACGATTGGCAACCACTCGCGAAGAACTGGTTTCTCGTCGTCGCGACATCGAGCACAAGCTAGGTTCACTGCGAGATCGTTTGGCTCATCATAGCTACGATCCTCGCTTGGATCGCAACCGTTTGTTGGATCGTTATGCGTCAATTGAAGCCGATTTGCAAGGCGCAGTAGCTGAACTTGAGCAGGTTGATCGGGAGATCGCCAATGTAAAAGCTGAGCTCAAGCAGTGCGAAATCGGTCAGCAAACTGTACAAATCGAACCCAGCTATCGCGAGCAGCTTCAGCAATTGGAAGATCGTCTAAGCCGTTGGCGAAAGACACTTCGAGACCTGAAGGCTCATCGCGAGAGCCTTGAAAATCAAGAAACAGAAGCCAAGCTGGACCACCAGGTCGGTACACAACTTTCTGGCAGCCTAACCGCGGACCCTCGCGCGTCGATGCGATCTCTGGAAGCTCAGCTTCATCACGCTCGCAAGCAACTGGACGACTTGATCGGTCAATATTTGCCTCACGGTGCCGTCCGCCCAGTCGTTGATGCAACCGCCACTGGACTAAGAGCCGTTGATCCGCGAACGCTTGGTGGTTATCAAGTTCAACGCGATCCGTTTGGTCGCACACATATCAGCTACGACACATCTGCCGTTGGTTACGATTCGACGACATTGCCTGAGATGCTGCGTTCGATGCAGCGAGACTTACATGACATCTGCCATCAGTTGTCGCGACAAGAAGCCGCCACGGCAGCTTCAGCTTTGAAGCAGCAGGCCGAACAGTTGCGTCGTTCGGAAACTGAATTGCTGAACTCAGTCGAAAAGCTGATCGAAGAGCGAGGTTTATTGCTCCGAAAGATCGCCGATCATTACAACCTCACCAGCGACCAGATCTCGTTGACCTTTGGTGATTGGTGCCAGTGCAACGACCATCCTCATCTTTACGATTGGTTGGTACAAGAGGAAGCTCCACGCAAGTTGACGCGTGAAGTTGACGGACAGAATCGATCCAAGCTTGAGGAAAGCCTCCTGCGCTTGGACGCTCAGCGTCGCGAGGCCGCGCTGCGAGCCGAAGAATGCCGTCGACAACTGCGAGAAGCGAACCGAGCACGAGTCTCCATTCAGACTCGCCCGGCTCCCGATACTCGACAAGCCGAAGAAGCCGATCTGTTGCGAGAATTGGATCTGATCACAGTTCAACTTTCAGACATGGATAGCCGCGATCGATTGGTTGCTGAACTGGATGAAGTCCGACGTCAATTGTCGCGACTGCCAATTGCAACGGTCAGCATGAGCGAATACCGTCAGGCGGTAGATCGCAACATCGTAGGTCTTTGCGGATCGTTGTATCAAGCTGGCGCAGCTATCAAGAGCGACTTGACCACCAGTCGACAATACGACACGGTCAATGGAACGATCTTCGAACAACCGATGATTCGTAGCAACTATCAAGTTCCACCAGCTATCGTTCGAACCGCTCAGCGATTGGCCATCGGACAACTTTTGGCACTTCGCGGTGATACTATTCCCGTGGTGCTCGATCAAACATTAGATGGATTGGACACTCAACTTCAGTTGGCGGCCGTTTCGCACTTAGCACTAGCCAGTCAACGCATGCAGATTGTTGTCATGACTGACGATTCGCATATTGCCGACTTGGTTCGACAGTACCGAGGCACGGTAGTCGGACTTCAACAGGTTCAAGTGAAACAGAACCTGGATGTCAATCGTCAATTGACCGCCTTCGCCAATGACGAAGAGGCCGACAAATGGTACCAACCTGTCGTTGAACCATTGCCTCGACGTGCTCATGCGGAGTTCTACCTAACCTTCAATTCCTCAGTCGAAGAACACCCTGGAGTTCATCCTAACCTTGCGCAGCGATGCCGAAGCTTAGGCGTAACGACCATTCGCGACCTCCTTGAAGTCGATCCACAGTGGTTGGCCGAAAGTCTGCGTGCTTCCGATGTAACCGCAGCTCGCGTATCGAATTGGCAAGCTGCCGCGGATTTGCTCTGCAATGTTCGCAACCTGCGTCCGTTTGATGCTCGCATCCTCGTGGGATCAGGTATTCGATCGGCTTCAGTTCTTTCTGCCATGCACCCCAGCGATCTAGCTGATCGAGTGGAGCAGTTCATGGCTACGGAAACTGGCCGAAAGATCTTGCGAAGTGGCAACAGTCATGAACTAGCCAGTATTACCAATTGGGTCGCCGCCGCGCGTCGCGGTTCAGCTCGGTTTGATCAACCTGCTGGCCATGATCGAAATGGCTTCGATCGCAACGGCTATGACAATGGTCGAAACAGCAATGATCGCGCCGTTGATCGAATGGGTGGTCAGGCACGTCGTCAACAAAACTATGTCGATCGCGATTATCCGGCAGACGATGTTAATGCGGATTATGCGATGCCCGAGTCGCGTGCGCCGCGAGCTCGCGAAGAGCGTCGAAGCGTGCCTCGGTCAGCTCCCGCCAACGACGCAACACGACGTCCTCGCAACGACCGCGACTATCCGACCTTGGCAGATTCTGCTAAGGCACGAACCGTTGAATCGGGCAAGAGCCGCAATGGCAGTCACAGCGCAAACCAACCTGTTGTCCGCGCTGCGGCCAGTGCACCAGCGCCGGCCTCTGCGAAGTTTTATTTAGACCTCGCCAGTCCAATAGTCGACGCACCATCGATCGGTGATCGTATGGCCGAGAAGCTCAATGCCTTTGGTGTTTACACTGTCGAGAACTTCTTGGTTGCTAACTCCGAGTCGCTGGCTCAGAAGTTGGCCAACCGTCGCGTCAACGGTGACACGATCAAGGCTTGGCAAGATCAAGCTCGTCTGGTTTGTCGCATTCCAAACCTGCGAGGCCATGACGCACAGTTGTTGGTCGCTTGCGGCATCACTTCGCCGGAAGCCCTTCGAGGCCTTTCCGCAGATGTGGTGCTTAATAAAGTGCTCGCCTATGCAAAGAGCTCCGAGGGTCAACGCATTTTGCGTGGAAGCAAAGAGCCAGACTTGGCGGAAGTTAAAGACTGGATGACTTGGGCGTCGCACAGTCGCGGGATCAACGCAGCTTGATGAGGTGACACTGTCCGAGAATTAGAATACTCACAAAAAAACTCTCCCAATTTCCGGGAGAGTTTTTTTATTTCAAGTGTAATGCGGCCGGGAAGCAGGCGGGACGCCCGCGGACCGAAGAAAGCTATTTCTTCTTGGGCGGCTTCTTAGCGTCGCTCGAAGAGGCTTTAGTTTCATCAGGCTTCACACTCGCCGATTTGGCCGGCGCAACTTTTGCTGGAGCAACCTTTTCTTCCGCTACTGCTGGCGCTGGTGCGGATATTTTGGCAGGCTTAGCTTCCGGCTCGGGTGGTTGCTGTAACGGTTGCCAATCGAAGCCGACTCCAATCCCGCCCAAGAGATCTGTTGGGACCGTGCCGTATCTCACTCGGAACATCGGAGCATACTGTTTCATGTATGCTTGATTTCCAGCGGGGCAATATTGTCGTCCATTACCTTCAATGGCGGCGACTTTGTTAATGCGGCTGGAGAGAGACGCCGAATGCAGGAACGATCCGCCGACACACGTTAGGTCTTGGAAGCAGGTGAACATCTTGTACTCAGCCGCTGCTGCTGCCATCAACAAACACTCGCTGTGTCCCTTGCAAGCCTTCAAAGCGATGCCCGTATAACCACGTTGTCTCGCAAGCTTCAAGCTGGCCAAGTCGGTCAACGACTCATCGATCACAATCGGTCGAAGCCTAGAGATTCGGTGCACGGTCATCTCAGTGCGAATCGTCAAGTCACGCGGCGTCGGTTGCTCGATGTACTGCAATCGATCGTGCGATAGAGGACTGAGCCGTTCAAGGCGTTCAAGCAAATCGATCACATAATCTTCGTCGGGACATTGTTCGTTAAAATCAAACGACAATTTCCATGTCCGCTCGGAAGCGACGATCTCACAGATCCGTGTGACTTCAACGATTCGACCGACATCCCAATCGATGTTGTTGCCAGCTAGCTTTAACTTGAGGTGACTGATGCCATCGGTCTGGAGCCATTCTTCGAGCGTCTCTGGATAGCCATCATTCAAACGAGTCTTCAAGTCTTCAGCCGAAAGTGGGTCCAAAGCGCCGACCAAATGGTATAGAGGCATCGTTGGCTTAGGCTTGCTGAGGATGTACTCGCTGGGGTACTTGCCAACAAAATCCTCGCCGAGATAGGCACTCAAATCCTGATTGAGGAATTCCGCGGTGAGACAATCAAAGCTGCTGAGTTTGAGATTGCGACCAAAGGCATCATGGATCGCAGCTTCGAGCGGGCTAAGGGCCATCATGGCGGCAAGTTTAGGAATGCCGCCTTGAATCTTGTATTCAGCGTCAAGCTCGGCAACTACCAGGGTACGCAGTTCAGCTAATTGATGCGTAACTTGGAAAGGATCGCCTGTCAGCTTGGCTTCTGCCGCTCGTTTGGCGACTCGATTGGCCAGTTCCAGCAGAACTTTGAGCGTGATTTTGGACGGCAATTTACTGGGCCAAGCCCAAGCCGTACCCATAGTCATTTCACCAATGCCAGTGGCTTTTTTCTTACCCGCCGGCGAACTCACTTCGATCTCAGTGCGCAGAACGCAAACATCTTCGACGACTCGCCCACCAAACTTCATAGGCTGGCGATAGTTGTAGCTAACAGTACTGTTGGCTACGGATTGAATGGTGATATCTGTGGACTTGGCCATATTCGACTCTTAAGCTGGTCGGTTATCAAACCTTGACACAGCCAAAGCGAAATGTGGTCGCAGGCTGTGCTTCACCGAACTCCCAGGAAGTGGGCGATGGCCCAGCAGGAGGGGGCATTCAGTGAGAAACGCACTAGATTAGCACATCCAACCCCCGTAGGGCAGGTCTTGACTTGCGAAAATCTCTAATGGTTTTCTGGGATTTCGGACCTTCGGCCCTAACGAAACATCAGCTTGCGGAGTTCCGTAAGCGCGACTTCGGGATCATTAACGACGGGTGAAATAGCAAGTAGTAGCAACCCTAAACCCACTGCAATCATCAGCCATCCCGTCTTGCCCGGAGTACAGGTGGTCCGCGAGCCAGACTTCACAAACTCGCGCTCCAGCTTCAGCCAGTCGGGCAGATTGTTCAGAGTCCCAACAACTCCCACGCTATTGACATAGTACCCCAACGTCGACTCGGCCGACAACTGAAGCCCGCTGCCCGGCAGCGAAAGTACTTCTCCGTACCAAGATGCATTCGGGTCGACCGTCTGAGCGGCGGTGAGCAATGTCGCTTGAAATTGACTCTTGGACATACCATAAGCGATCAGCCTCGGCCTGCTCCACATGGTCACAATCAACAACGCAAGAAAATAGAGTCCAAACATGGGCAGCCAGACCCAACCGGGCCATCGGGAAGCTGCATGAGTCGGGAAAAATAGTTGCATCGGCCCCACTGCAGCCAACCCTGAACAAGCAATTCCAAGTGTCAGCATGTCGCGCCAACCACTAGTTACCAACGGTCGACTGCGCAATCGAATCGTGCCAATCAGCACGAAATAGATAGCTAGCGGAACTGAGGCGATAGCAACTTGCAGTGAGTTCACTTGGAGGTGTTTCCAAATCTTGAGTTGCAAAGGAAAGCGCTGCCAGCATCCGCAGCATTTTTTAATAGTCTGTTATGGTAGGCTAGCTAAGTAAGGCTGTCCAGAAGTACGAAGAGCAACAGCGAAACCATGAGAGAACGTCCCGCTTAGGAAAACTAGCCGCCAGCCGTTAGGCTCCGGTTCCCGTGGATCTGAAGTTGTTCGTTGACAAAAACAAAATTTTGCCTGATTGAAAACTGGGAAAGAACGGCTTTCAAATGCAGGCAAAACCGGACGCTAACGCGTGGCGGCTAGTTCGAAAAGACCGCTGGCCTTCAAAGCGGGACGCTCACGATCAAAACTGCCGTGCCTGCCGTGTTCTCCGTGTCCAATTCTCCGTGTCCAATTCCCTAAATCAGATGATTTGACACGAGACCGAAATGGTGTGTTGCGCATGCGGGTGAGTTTTGTAGGCTTTTTGAACAGCAGCGCAGTGTACTTTTTGTAGTAGTGTTCACGAGTAGAACGCATGCTGCACACACCCTACGAAGAGAAAACTGCCACGCCCGTTACCGTTCGACGAATGCAGTCATTGAAGATTTCTGAAACGATTCTTGGCCGATTTGTTTTTTGCGAAGCATTTTTGGCAATTTGTAGCGATCAATCAAAGTTTACCGGGCAGGGCGACGATAAACCTGATGTCATCCTAGTGCGAGATGTATTTCGTTGCATAGGTACTGAGATGACAGGGGGGTTCGACAACAAGATTCCGTCGCTGCATTAGCCAGCATTAAGGTCATCACCTCGTAGGGATGGAGCCTTCGTGCGTGGACAGGCGACCGGCTTGGTAGGAACCTCGCTGTGATGAGCCGTAGACTAATTCGCTGGGTAGCTTTGCTGCAAGTCGGCCTTACTGTGCTGACTGGTTGTTCGCCAACTCGGCCGTTTTACAACCGGAACAATCCTTCGCTGGCCAATTACTTGGATCAGGCGATGAGCATTGAATATGCCGACGTAGAACATACGAGCCTGCCCGAGGCCACGCAGACGTTCGAGCCGTTTTCACACGAAAACATGCCGACGAAATTCAACGACTGGTCGTTGGAAGACTGCATCTCCATGGGCTTACAGAACTCCAAGATGCTGAACTCGACGCCTGGTTCGAATACTCAATCAGGTAGCATGGCCGCGTCTTACTTGAGTGCTCAACCTGGCCAGATTCCAAGCGTCTATGATCCTGCATTGGTTGCTCTGACCGGCAACACACAACCGCTGACTA
>CAUJKA010000180.1 GCA_963204965.1 Planctomycetota bacterium
ACTATACGCACTCAGCCAGACTTAAGTGTCCTGTTCTTATTTGCCATGCCAAAGACGACAGTAACGTCCCGGTAAGTGACTCGCAAGAAATGCACAAATTACTACTTGCTGCAGGCAAGCAGTCCGAGCTTCATGTTACCGAAGATGGCGATCATTACAGTGAAATGCTCGATCAGTGCGTTCCCGTCGGGATTAAATGGATGAAGAAACGCATGAACGAGACAAAGTGAACCACTAGTCCCAACGCAAAATAGCAACTTAGACAAGAATGTAGGAGTTGTCGCATTGACTCTGACTATGCGCATCTCGACGCCCAAACGTCCTGCATGTGCAAGCCTATAGGCAGTCAGAAAATTAAACTTAGAGTCTTCATCTTAGACTTGCAATCTTCAATTGGGTCGATGATGCCTGGTGGTTGGAACACTTGATGAATAGGTTCACGATGGATTTAATTAGACGGGCATTCATGGTGGCCTGCATGCTGGGTTTGTCACCTCTTTGTGCTCAGACGCCAGTAGTAGATAAACCAACGACTGTTTCCCGAGTCGAGAATTGGATTCAGTGGCGAGGACCCACGGCGGATGGTCGAGCTGGAGAGAGAGCCAAACCGCCAATTCAATGGGACAAGAAAACGAACATTGCTTGGACAGTCGATTTGCTCGGCGAAGGCTCGGCAACTCCGATAGTGCATGGCAATCAGATCTTCGTGCTGTCGGCTGTCCGGACTGAACGAAAGAGCCCGAAGCCAGTCGTGAATGACTCCCGAGCAAAGACGACGCCCGATGAATTCTTCTATCAGTTCGTGGTGTCGAGCTATGATCGAGGCTCGGGGAAGACTATATGGCAGAAAGTCGTTGTCGAGGAGGTCCCGCATGAAGGCAAGCACGACACGAATACCTATGCGGCCGGTTCGCCAATAAGTGATGGGGAGAGACTGTACTTTTCGTTCGGTTCGCGAGGCGTCTTCTGCTACTCGCTTGATGGTGAACCAATTTGGAATCTTGATCTCGGCGATATGCGCACTCGAAGCGGTTGGGGCGAAGCGGTAACGCCCGCTCTGACCGATGACTCGGTAATCATCAATTGGGATCAAGAGGAAGGTTCGTTCATCGCCTCTATCGATAAACGATCCGGAGAGATTCGTTGGAAGAAGGATCGCGACGGCGAGGTCACCTCATGGAATACTCCCTTTGTGACAAGCTATGAAGGTAAGCAACAGATCATCGTCAATGGTACAGGAACCGTCAAAAGCTACGATGCAAAAGACGGAACTGTTCTCTGGGAGTGCGGGGGCCAAACCGTAAACGCGATCCCCTCCCCTATCCGCTTCAACGACTCAGTGATCTGCATGAGCGGCTATCGTGGCTCGTTGGCCTGTTCCATTCCGCTAAACTCGCAAGGCAACATTACCAACAGCCCAAAAGTCAATTGGAAGTTAACTCAGGGCACTCCGTATGTACCATCGCCTATTCTCTCTGGAACACGTCTACTTTTCACAGCCGGCAATACCAATGCACTGAGTTGCTTGGATGCAGGCACAGGAAAGCCTCTGCTTGAGAGAAAGCGTTTGGATGCCATTAGTAGCATGTACGCTTCTCCGATATGGGCTGACGGGCATTTTTACTTCACAAGCCGCGAGGGAACAACTGTTGTAGTGAAGGACAATGAGAGCTTGGATGTCATCGCGGTTAACGCACTCAACGATGTCATCGATGCCTCGCCCGTGGCCGTCGACGATCAACTGTTCTTGCGAAGCTGGAAGAAACTCTACTGTATTCAAATTGTCCCTGCCCCTCAGAATGTTCCGGCAATTGAGAAAGATGCAGTCAGTCAGAATAGTCAGTATCCTTCAGCATCGCCGCTTAGCTTCAAGCAAGTCAACCTTGAGGAGACCAGCGAAACATCGGCCAATGCAAGTGTGGGAGACCTGGATGGCGACGGAGACCTAGATATCGTGTTAGCCAAGGGGAGGCATTGGCCACTACACAATCGGGTTCTACTTAATGACGGCCAAGGAAATTTCGAAGCCAAGAATCTTGGTAGCAAGCCGGATCGCAGCTACACCGCTGCATTGGGAGACATCGACAATGATGGCGATTTGGATATTGTCGTTAGCAACGACAAGCCCGATGAAAAAGTAGCTTATAAGAACGATGGCAACGGTACCTTTACATTGGCCGGTTCTTGGGGAGATCCGTCCTGGAACACTCGCAACATCTCGTTGGCCGATCTGAATGGAGACGGTTATCGAGACCTTATCGTTGCCAATAGAAAGAGCCTCAGCTATGTCATCCTCAATGATGGTCATGGCAGCTTCACGAAAGATAAGTGGACTGTCATCCCGTCCGAATCTGCAACGACGATAGTAGCGGCAGACTTTGATCGCGATGGCTTTACTGATCTAGCTGTTCCACATCGAGATGGTGGGGCGAGCCGCATTCTATTCAACGATGACAAGTTGAGCTTTCAACGATCGACAACTTTCGGGACCGTCGAATCTTCAACACGAGCTTGTGCAGCAGGAGACCTGAACGGTGACGGAGCATTCGACTTGATCGTAGGCGATGATCGACTGGGCACCTGCGTCTGTATCAATGATGGGAAAGGCAAATTTCCGTCGTCGATTTCTCTCGGTGAACAAAAACTCGCTGCTTATTCGATTGCCACTGGATTCATGAACCAAGATGATCGCCTGGATCTGATTGTCGGATACTCCAGCGGTGGAAGTCGTGTCTATCTCAATGATGGAACCGGTACAGCGTTTCAGGAGTTGCCGTTTGGTGACGCGAGAGGCGCCGTCTATGGAGTTGCTGTTGGCGATTTCAATGCTGACGATTCAAGCGACATTGTTCAGGCTCGCAGCGATGCACCCAACGCTGTGTTCTTCTGTTCGAAATCAACATCTGAGATAGAGCGAGAAACTCGCAACATTTCGGGTTGGCAAGTTCACATCTCCAAAAAGCTACTGGAGACCGAGGCTGACGATACGGCTAAAGCGTTGGATGGTTTGAAGAAGATGTTGGACGAAATTGTGCGAGATGTCCCAGCGGCTGCAGTGGCTGAGATGAAGAAGGTTCCGCTTTACTTCTCTCCATCTTATAAGCCAGGACGTAGCGGCGCCGAGTTCCATCCTGGAGCTGGCTGGCTGCGAGATAACGGTCGAGATCCTGCGATGGCACAGGCAGTCGAGTTTTCTGGTGTGCATGATTTCGAAGCAGAGATGCGAAGAATGCCGAACTTCGCTCTGCACGAACTTGCTCATGCCTATCACTTCCGCGTGTTGCCCGATGGCTTTGACAATGCCGATATTAAGGCTGCCTATCAGCGAGCCAAAGCAAATGGCTTGTACGATCGCGTCGAGCGCACATTTGGTAACGGCAAACCCAACACATTCGAAAAAGCTTATGGCATAACCAACGCGATGGAGTACTTCGCTGAGACTACCGAAGCTTACTTCTCTCGCAATGATTTCTTCCCCTTTACCCGTGAGGAGCTTCTGAGGCATGACCCTGAGATTCATGCCTTGCTAGAGAAACTCTGGGGTGTGTCAGATACAAAGTGGTTGAAGTATCCAGGTATCGAAGGCCCCGGTAAGGGTAAGCGCATCGTGTTGATTGCTGCAGAACAAGAGTATCGTAGCGAGCAATCAATGCCGATGCTGGCAAAGATCTTGAGCACACATCATGGATTCGACTGCACGGTACTTTTCGGAGTGAATGAAAGTGGCGAAGTTGATCCGACGTTGCCAGTCTATCCTGAGAAGGGTAAAGAGGCTGAGTTCAAAGAACATTGCATTCCAGGCTTAGAACAACTCGCGTCCGCAGATTTGGTCATCTTCTGCACACGCTTGTTAACACTGCCCAAGTTCGAATTAGAACAGATCGTGAAATATGTAGATTCAGGAAAGCCCATCATCGCACTTCGCACCGCGAATCACGGGTTTCGTGGTCCGCTGCCTTACAAGATCGATGGCAAGCAAGTGCGATGGGGAGAAGATATCCTTGGCGGGACTTTCCTGAATCATCATGGACGATGGCATGCGGATTCTACACGAGGCTTTTTCGACAAGGCTCAAACGCAACATCCAATCTTGTTAGGTGTAAACGACATTTGGGGTGACTCGGACGTTTATCGCACTTACAAAGAGGGCAGCAGCTTGCCGATGGATTGCACCGCGTTGGTATGGGGCCAACCGCTCATGGGCCGCAAGCCTGATGACTTACCCAATGAAAAGCTTGAGCCACTGCCGGTGGCTTGGGTAAAGCCTTGGCAGACCAGCGATGGAAGTAAAGCTAGAGTGTTTCACTGTACGATGGGGAGTGCGAGCGACTTCAAGAATCCAGGCTTGCGCCGATTAGTCGTCAACGCCGCGTATTGGTGCGCTGGGCTAGAAACATCTATCTCGGCTACTCGCAGCGTCGATATTGTCGGTAGTTATGAACCACTGGAAAGCGGATTCAACTATCAAGAACTCGGCGTAAAGCCACGCCCCGTGATTTACTACAAATTGAACCTACTACCGTCGCCACCCTCGCCGTAGCCACCTTCGCCAGAAGGTGGAGACTTTAACTGATTCCCCTACCACTTGGCAGCGGTAGCTACAGTAGCCACCGTCGCCAGACGTTGGAAGCCAAACAACCGTAACCAGACGGTGGACGAGATGCTTAAGAAACACATTGAGATTCGAAACGCTTGTTTATTCCACCGCTTGGCAGCTTGGCAGCGGTGGCTACAAATGGCGCCGTCCAACTAGATTGGTAATTCCAAACATGATTAAGAACGTTGCCTGGATCTTAACGGTGCTAGCCTGCTCTTCGGCAATGGCAGGTGATCCGGCACTTCCAGGGCATCATCCACTTTCGCAGATTCAAGTCGGCCGTTTGTTGATGGCTGAACTACGATGTGCGGCGTGTCATAGTGGAATTGCTCAGGACAGTCGCTTTGAAAAATCCGCGCCAAATTTATCTGAAGTCGGGGCACGCGTCGCTCCCGATTTTTTGCGAAGCTTCCTGGCCTCGCCATTAACGGCACATCCCGGTACGACAATGCCGGACATGCTGGGCGCAAAGTCCGACTCCGAAAAACAGGCCATTGCCGAGTCGCTTACGCACTTTTTGATTGCTCATTCGCGACCGGCAAGCTCTGAAGTCGATTCAGAGCCGATCGATCGAAAGCTGGGAAACGAGTTGTTTCATTCGATTGGGTGCGTTGCCTGTCATGGTGCCAAAGAAGTCATTGCGGAATCGCCAGAAGCAAATCTTGACGAAGAGGATCTCGATCCAGCCAAAGCAGCTCGAAAGGCGATCAAGGCATCGGCGGTTAGTCTGGGCCACGTTTCTCACAAGTACACCACAAAGTCGTTGAGTGAATTTCTGTTTCAGCCGCTCAAGGTTCGCAGCTCCGGACGCATGCCTGATATGAAGCTAACTCCCGCCGAGGCGTTGGCAATCGCTGGCTATTTAGTTGGTGAGCCCAAGCCTGCCAGAGAGTCGCTGGTTCCAAAGGCCGAATTAGTCGAAGAAGGCAGAAAGCACTTTCAAACGTTGAATTGCGCCTCATGCCACTCACTGGTTGGCTTTGAAGCAGCACCAGTTGAAAACGCGTTGAAGACTACTTTGAAGACCGCTGACCTGAGTCAAGGATGTTTGTCGATAGCTGCAGAAAGTAACCAAGGGGTGACGTCGAACGGACGTAGCCCACGTTTCCAACTCGACACGAACCAAGTTTCCGCGATTGCCGCAGCGATCCGAGCAGAGCAAACTGTCGAATCCGACAAAGACCAACTGGCTATGACCTTAACAGCCTTTCGATGTATCAACTGTCACGTTCGCGATGACTATGGTGGAGTTCATGACGCTCACAACGCATTCTTTAAAGGCAGTCAACTCAATCTAGGTGACGACGGCCGCATTCCACCACCGCTAACCTTGATGGGAGCGAAACTACAATCTGCATGGATGAAGAAGGTGCTCTTCGATGGTGAAAGTGTTCGGCAGTACATGGCAACGCGCATGCCGCAATATGGGGAAAGTAACATCTCGCATCTACCCACGCTTTTCCGTCGCTTGGATTCGTTGACTGGGCCCGAGATGAAGCTGCCCAATCCTGAGAGCCGTAACGAAGACGAAAAACAACGCGAGAAGCTCATGCGAGCCGCGGGACGAGAATTGCTTGGTGACAAAGGGGCCAATTGCGTCGCCTGCCACAACTTCAATGGAAAGGCGGCAAGCACCAATCAAGGGATCGACCTGTTAACCAGCAGCGAACGACTACAGCCTGAATGGTTCCATCGATACTTACAAAATCCAGGTGCCTTCCGCCCGCGAACCGTGATGCCATCGGCTTGGCCTGATGGCGTCGCTGCGTTCACCACAATTTTGGATGGTGATACAAATCGCCAAATTGAAGCGATTTGGTACTACCTTTCGCTGGGGACTTCCGCCGCTGATCCATCAGGTGTTCGAGCCGTCGGTACGAAACTTACAGTCGGCGACACTGCGGTCGTTCATCGCGGACGCAGCAAAGTTGCTGGCTTTCGAGGCATCGCAGTTGGTCTACCTGAAAAGCTGAGCTACGCCTTCAATGCGGAGACCGGGACGTTGTCGGCAATTTGGGAGGGGGAGTTCGTCAACGTCAACTGGAGCGGGCAAGGCTCGGGAGACTTTAACCCAGCCAGTCAATCGATCCAGTTGGCTCAGGATGTTTCCTTCGCATCACTCGACGATGAAAACTCGCCTTGGCCACTGCTGCCAGTGATGACCAAGGAGCAGCCCGCCAATCCCAATCCTCTGTATCCCAAGAATGTCGGCTACCAATTCCGTGGTTATTTCTTAGACGAACGTTTCGTTCCGACTTTTCAATATCGTAGCGGCAACTTGGAGATTGAAGATCGAACGACAGCCAACGGAAACGATGGAAGCAAAATGCTTCAAAGAGTATTGAAGTTCGATTCTGCAACACCACAGACAATTTGGTTTCGCGCGCTTGTCAGCGACAATATCAAGCAAGAGAGCGATCAAGTTTTTCGTATTGATCGCTTGCGAATTACCGTGCCTCGAAGTGAGACTCGATTGCGATCGCTGTCTGATAATTCTAAGCAGGTCGAATTGCTTCTGCGGCTACCGATTCCACAGGGCCAATCCACACTGGAGTTACAGTATGAACCGCTCAAGAAATAGCTTGTCGCTTCCAGGAGAGGTTGTTGCCATGGCCAGAAGGTCTTCTTCAATGGGAATTGAAGTGCGATTCACAGCTTGTTTAGTTTTTGTGCTCACTGCGATCATTTCCGCTTCCTTGCGCGCCGAAGATGTAGGCGAGCGTTGGGGGACCGAGGAGCGTGAACGCGAGTTCTATCCAATCGTAAGTATCCCCTTGCCCAAAGATACCGTCATCGAAGCCGGTGCTTTTGCTGTTCTACCCGATGGTCGCATCGCCGTGGGCACTCGACATGGTGAAATCTATTTCATTGATGGCGTCGACTTAACCAAGCCCGTTCCGAAGTTTCATCGATTCGCTTCAGGACTCGATGAGATCTTTGGGATGACCTGGAAGGACAATGCGCTTCGTGTCACGCAGAGCTGTGAATTGACTCGAGTCCGCGACTCCAATGGCGATGGTGTGGCAGATCGATTCGAGACGATTTCCGATGCATGGGGGTATGCGAATTACCACGAGTACGCGTTTGGATCAAAGCTTGATCGCGATGGAAATCAGTTTGTGGCGTTAGGACTATCTGCGTCCTACTATTCGCATGCACTGAATCGCGGCTTCATCATGAAGGTCGGGGCAGATGGAAAGACAACTGCGTTCGCAAGCGGTTTGCGCAGTCCAGGCGGCATTGGTTTCGACGAACACGATTCGCTGTTCTACATCGAAAGCCAAGGGCCATGGAATGGTTCCTGCAGTCTCAAGGCAGTGTCGCCCAATAGTTTTCATGGTCATCCAGCGAGCTTCAATTGGTACCAGTACTCGCCTGAACTAGGTGCTGTACCTGTGACACCGAATTCGGGAAGTCGGATTGCGACCGAGATGAACCGAGTGAAACAGTTAGTGCCCTACGCGGTGATTTTCCCATATATCCGCATGGGACGATCGATTACAGCCTTTAATGTCGATCGTACCGGAGGCAAGTTTGGTCCCTTTGAAAATCAGATGTTCCTCGGTGATTACACGCAATCGATTCTGATGCGAGCTACCACGGAACAGATCAATGGTGTTTGGCAGGGAGCCTGCTATCCGTTCCGCGAAGGCCTTTCGACCGGCATTCTCAATGTCGAGTTCACTTCGGGCGGTAATCTGCTCTGCGGCGGAACCAATCGAGGCTGGCCGGTGCGCGGTATCAAGCCTTTCGCACTCGAACGCGTGGAGTGGAGCGGTAAGATGCCTTTCGAGATCAATCGCGTCACGATCACTCCCAACGGCTTTCATATGACGTTTACAAAACCTGTAGAGATGGTCTCGGGAAATGCGAAGGCGTCCTATGGCATCTCGTCATTCACTCATCCCTACCACGCTGGCTATGGTGGGCCGGAGATTGAAAAGCAAAAGCATGAGGCACAATCCGTGACTCTTGCCGAAGATGGGCTCTCCGCAACTGTTGCTCTCGATACACTTAAGCAAGGCTTTGTCTACGAGTTTGATCTCGCCGGAATTCGCGCACGCGATGGCGAAGCTCTATTACACCGCAATGCCTACTACACCGTCAACGAAGTTCCAAATCGGTGAAAGTCGGCCGGCCCTTTGGAATGCGGCAGCCTGCTGCCGCCTTTCTTCTCCACAGCCTGCTGTGGGATTTTCCTACAATGTTGCTGTGGAGATAGACGTTCAGCAGCAGGCTGCTGGGGCCAAAGCGGCAGCAGGCTGCCGCAGTCCAAGTTATTCGCCATCTTCGGCAGCGATTTCGTCGTACTTGAAACTGACGATGGTTTTCAACCAAGCAGTCGTGACAGACTCTTTGAATCTTCTAGCGCTGCACCATTTCCAGTCAGAACCAACTCGCACCAGACCGTGGTGAACCGCATTTTGATGAACGTAGTTCAAACGCGCCAAGTAGCTTCGCTGAAACGTTAAATGTGTCTCTCGATAGTTTTGCCATAGTCGAGTCCGCCCCGGCTTTTGCTCTCGGCGATTCAGTTCTTTCGTTGTCAGACTGTGAAGCTTCTGAATCATGGTGCTGAGCGACTCGGCTGAGTTTCTTGCGGCTGGACTGTGAGCAATAAAATGGTAGTGGTTAGACAGAACACACCACGCTTCCATTCGCCAGCCGAACTCCTCGGCAAGTTCAAGTAACTTTGCTTCGAACCAGTCCTTCATGGAATCTTCGGCCAGGAGATGCACTTGATCCCGGGTTCGAGCCGTGACAAAGTAGACGCCAGCCTCAGCCAATCGATGCGGCGGAGCATGTGGCCAGTCCCGCGTTCCCTTGGCTGTCTGCTCAGAATCCGGTAACTCCACAATAGAGTCCTCCTTTGGACTGTCTTCTTTGGACTGCTGCAGCCCTGCTGCCGCTTTTCTTCTCCACAGCCTGCTGTGGGATTTATTCTACAGTTCTGTCCTGAAGAATTCATCAAGAAGCCTTCAAATTCAGCAGCAGGCTGCTGGGGCAAAGCGGCAGCAGGCTGCCGCAGTCCAAGGTCACCCCAAACAACGATACCTAGCAGAATCCGCCACGGAGTTTTGGTGAATCACTTTATGGCCGTGAAAAGGTGAACACCCGAAACTGTAGACGGGGAATACATACAAGGCTTCTGATCTAGTGACTTTTTCTTCGCGAAACAGTTGTGCGATTTGCTTAGGCTGCGCAACTATCTTGCAGAGCACGTTGCTAGGTCCGTTGCAACGCAGAAAACTTCAGGGAAATACAAGTGAGTACGATCACGAAGATGGACTCGACTGACTCCAGCAAACACATCCTCAACAAAATGGATGCGTATTGGCGAGCGGCGAACTATCTGTCTGTAGGACAAATTTACCTGTACGACAATCCGTTGCTCAAGGTGCCATTGCAGCGATCGCATGTCAAGCCGAACTTGCTTGGCCATTGGGGGACAACGCCTGGACAGAATTTCATCTATGTCCATTTGAATCGTATAATTCAGCAGTTCGACCTCAACATGCTTTACATCTCGGGTCCCGGTCATGGTGGTCCTGCAATAGTGGGTAACGTTTATCTCGAAGGGACTTACAGCGAAGTCTATCCGGAGATCACTCAAGATGAGGCTGGATTGAAAAAGCTGTTTAAACAGTTTTCTTTTCCCGGTGGAATTCCCAGTCATGTGTCACCCGAATGTCCCGGTTCAATTCATGAAGGCGGCGAACTGGGATACTCGCTCAGCCATGCCTTTGGAGCAGTTTTCGACAATCCTGATTTGATCGCTGCCTGTGTGATTGGCGATGGAGAAGCAGAAACAGGGCCATTGGCTACTTCCTGGCACTCCAACAAATTCTTGAATCCGATTACTGATGGAGCAGTCCTGCCGATCTTGCACCTCAACGGATACAAGATTGCAAATCCAACCATCTTTGCGAGGATCACGCGGAAGGAATTGAAGCAATTCCTCCGTGGTTGCGGATGGAAGCCCTATTTCGTCGAAGGCGAAGAGCCTGAGAAGATGCATAAGAAGATGGCGCGTGTGATGGATCGCGTGATCGAGGAGATAAGGGACATACAGTCCAATGCTCGCGATAACGATGACGCAACGCGGCCAGTGTGGCCAATGATCGTACTCAATTCGCCCAAGGGTTGGACCGGCCCGAAGTTCGTTGATGGACAGCAAATCGAGGGCACCTTTCGGGCGCACCAAGTGCCTCTGCAGATTGACGACGAACATCCTGGCCATCTGAAGCAGCTTGAAGATTGGATGAAGAGTTACAGACCAGAAGAACTGTTCGATGAAAGTGGGCGGCTGATTGATGAGCTCGCCGCGCTTGCACCACTGGGTAAGCGTCGGATGGGAGCCAATCCGAATGCAAACGGCGGATTACTGCTAGTAGACCTGCACCTGCCCGACTTCAGAGAGAACGCTATCAATGTAACCGAACCTGGGACTGTCAAAGCAGCGGATACTCACGTACTGGGCGAGTACTTTCGCAATGTCGCAAAACTCAACCGCGAGGGACGCAACTTTCGCATCTTTGGTCCCGACGAAACTCTGTCTAATCGTCTGAACGCAGTCTTTGAGGTCACGAATCGGCAATGGGACGCTCGCACGCAAGATAACGACGAGTTTTTGAGTAGCGACGGACAGGTCATGGAAATGCTCAGCGAACACCAATGCCAGGGTTGGCTTGAAGGCTATCTGCTGACGGGAAGGCACGGGCTGTTCAATAGCTACGAGGCCTTCATTCATATCGTCGATTCGATGTTCAATCAACACGCAAAGTGGTTGACGGTTACAGCAAACATACCTTGGCGTAAAGAAATTGCATCGCTGAACTATCTATTATCGTCGCATGTTTGGCAGCAAGCTCACAATGGATTCACACACCAAGACCCAGGCTTCATCGATCATGTCGTCAACAAGAAAGCTTCCATTGTTCGAGTCTATTTGCCGCCCGACGCCAATTGTCTCCTATCGGTCTGGGACCACTGTTTGCGTAGTCGCGACTATGTGAATGTCGTGATCGCAAGTAAGTACAAGGCTCCGCAATGGTTGTCCATTGAAGAAGCAATCAAGCACTGCACGGCGGGCATTGGCAAGTGGGATTGGGCCAGCAACGACGGAGATGCCGAACCAGATGTAGTCATGGCCTGTTGTGGTGACGTGCCAACGCTTGAAACTCTGGCCGCGGTTTCGATTCTTCGTGAACACCTACCAGAAATCAAAGTCCGCGTTGTGAACGTTGTTGATTTGATGAAATTGCAGTCTGCATCGGAACATCCTCACGGCTTAAGCGATGACGGCTTCAATTCCTTATTCACTCGCGACAAACCGATCATTTTCGCGTTTCATGGCTACCCTTCGCTGGTTCATCAATTGACCTATCGACGAACTAATCACCACAACTTGCATGTGCGAGGATACAAGGAAGAAGGCACAATCACCACAACCTTCGACATGACCGTGCTCAATGATCTTGATCGATTTCACTTGGTCATCGATACCATCGACCGCTTGCCACACACAGGCGACAAGGGAACTCAGTTGAAACAAAGGTTGATCGACAAACTGCATGAACACTTCGTCTACATCCGTAAACACGGACTGGACATGCCCGAGATTCGCAATTGGGCGTGGCCCCAGAAGTCTTAGAGTCTAAGTTCCATGACGATTCAACAATTGATCGAAACTGCGAATGCCTTAATCGCGAATGACAAAGGACTGCTGGCGATCGACGAAAGCAATCCGACATGCAACAAGCGATTTGCTAAGCTCGGTATTGCTGAGACCGAGGAGCGACGTCGAGCCTATCGCGAGATGATCGTCTCCACTCCAGGACTCGGTGACTTCATTAGCGGTGCAATACTGTACGACGAGACGATCCGCCAGAAAACCTCTGCAGGTGAACCGTTAATCCAAGTGTTGATCAATCATGGGATCATTCCTGGAATTAAAGTCGACTTGGGGACCAAGGCTCTTGCAGCTCATCCGAGAGAGAAGATCACGGAAGGGCTCGACGGATTGCGCGAAAGATTGTCCGAGTACTCTGCCATGGGAGCTCGATTTGCAAAATGGCGAGCGGTTTTTGCAATCGACGATTCACTACCTAGTCGAGGATGCATCCTAGCCAACGCTCATGCACTTGCGCGATATGCGGCCTCATGCCAGGAAGCTGGCCTTGTTCCGATCGTCGAGCCTGAAGTCAATATGGATGGTGACCATAGTCTAAATCGCTGCGCGGTAGTGACAGAAGGGATTCTGCGAGTTGTATTCGAGCAACTGCATGAGCAACGTGTTAGCTTGGAAGCAATGATACTCAAGCCCAACATGGTGTTGCCGGGATTGTCATGTCCAGACCAATCAACGCTCGACAAAGTTGCCGAAGCGACGCTCAATTGTCTGCTTCGTACCGTACCCGCTGCAGTACCTGGAATCGCCTTTCTGTCTGGTGGACAGTCGCCAGAGATTGCTTCGGCGAGGCTTAACGCGATCAATATGCAATGCAAGTCCCACGATGTATGGGGGCTGACATTTTCGTTCGGACGTGCCATCCAGCAACCTGCCCTGGAAATCTGGAGTGGCAATGATGCCAATGTCAAAGCCGCACAGTTGGTCTTGCTTCAACGCGCGCGAGTCAACTGTGCAGCACGCCGCAGTGAATATAGCTCAACAATGGAAAGGTCAACCGAATGAGTAGATCAATCGTTAACTCCCGCCGCAGGATAAGCGCTGTCGGTATAGCCGCAGATCATGGAGGGTATAAATTGAAGGAGTTCCTAGTTGGCATGCTGCTCACGCTTGAACTAGAAGTTTTCGATTTCGGAGACTTTCAACTGGACAGGAATGATGACTATCCAGATTTTGTAGTTCCTCTGGCTCGCGCCGTAGCTGACGGAGTCGTAGGACGCGGAATTGCCATATGTGGCAGTGGCGTTGGTGCATCCGTCGTCGCAAACAAAGTGGCTGGCGTCCGTGCATGCCTGATCCATGAAATGTTCTCTGCGCATCAAGGCGTTGAGGACGACGAATTGAACGTCATGTGCCTTGGTGGACTCGTCGTCGGTCCTGCACTCGCTTGGGAGCTCGTTCAAACCTTTCTTGGCGCCTCGTTCTCGGGTGAGGAGCGTCATCTTCGGCGTTTAGTCAAAGTAGATCGACTCGAAGAAGTCGCTGGCCTATCGCGGAGCATGGAAGACTCGATATCGAACGCGAGATGAATTGGAGACCGAGCTTAGCTGTCAGGACATTAAATGACAATTCAACTCTACCTCATGAGGCACGGCGAAACGGCTTGGTCATTGTCAGGTCGGCACACAGGCCGAGCTGATATTGCTTTGACCCCGAATGGCGAATCCGAGGCTCTGCAATTAGGTGAACGTATTCGTTCGATTGACTTTACACACGTGTTTAGCAGCCCGTTACGTCGCGCCAGGCAAACTTGTGAATTGGCGGGGCTCTCTGAAAATGAGTTAATCGATGACGATTTGGCCGAATGGGACAACGGTGACTACGAAGGTAATACTCACGCAGAAATTGCTGACATGATTCCGAATTGGAACCTTTTCCGGGACGGTTGCCCTGGCGGTGAAATGCCCGCCGATATCAGCGCACGAGCCGATCGATTGGTAGTTCGCTTTAGTAAACTCGATGGCAACGTAGCCGTTTTTGCACACAGCCACCTTGGTCGAGTTCTTGCGGCGCGTTGGCTTGGACTTGCTATCAAGCACGCAGAGCAATTCCTGCTCGACACGGCTTCCATCAGCATTCTTAGTCTGGATCGCGATGACAACAAACCGCGGTCAATAATGCTGTGGAATTCGACGCCTCAGAACTCACTTCCAAAATCGCTTGTCGAGAACTGTCAACCGACCGTCTCTATGAAGCAGCGAGCTCTTGAACGTTTGGAAAACGAAGGTGGCGAAGTTATGTAGCCCTTGGTTCCTAAAAACGCTGAAATGAAATCCTGAGAGAAAAGCCGCAAGACCAATGATCGCAAGCCGGTCACTCAAACGACTTTTGTTTGAGTACCAAGAATTGATTCCACCAACAGAATGAAGTAACGCCATGACTACGCAAATCGAAGAGATCCTATCCGCGAAACTAGAATCCGGCGAGAACGCCTATCTCTGGCTCCAGTCTGCTGCAGGCGACTGCATACTTTGGCCCACTCAGGATGCTAGCGAGAATGAAGATAGCGCTGATGAGATCGGCCGCTGGGAACTTACGATCGACGAAGCGAAGGAACTGATTGAGACAGGCGAAGTCAATGAGATTGAGTGACGCTGCAGTGATTACGATGGCATTTTGCGCTGATCCAGCGACGTAAGTCTTTTGAGTATGTTGGAAGGCTTACTTTACTTCTCGGCAGATGGATCGTTTTTCGGTGGCGAGGGAAGGTAACTGTCCTCGACCATCAAGGCTAGCGATTTCCAAGTTTTTTGCTGTTCAGGGGAAAGATGCTGTTCCACCTCGTTTTTCATATCTTGAAACTCAGCTAGCAGACCAGGGTAGCTCTGTGCTCGCAGTTTTTCCATTTCGCGGTGATGTTCCCGCACGACTATCGATATGGCCTCGTACTGCTGCTCGGTGAGGTTTAGTGAGGATTTCAATCGTGGCAGTATCCTATCCGGGACCTTTTCAGGGTTCTTCAACATCGCAATCATTTGCGAACGAGTCACAATCCTGGCGGAAACAGCCCCTACAATTAAGCCGCTCAAAAAGATCAAGCACATTATCAGCAAACGAAGCCCTCGTTTGTGATCTGTCTTACGAAGTGCACTTGTGCTTTCGATTGCATCTGTCATGGAATAGCCGTTACAAACGGTTGAACGATGGGCAAAAGGGAATCATCACTCGAGGTTAGCATAAATGCGATGCACGCCACACAAGCCGCAGCAAAAGAGAACGTTCCAAACCAAACAATTTCTCGTTCCAGATGTTGTCGCACGTGAACTCGACAAATCGTCGACATCACGCGATTGGCCACATCAACTTGCGGGAGTGGTTCCCCCCTCGATTTCGTAGCAATACTTTCGAATTCTGCCAATTCAAGATCTTTCATGGACTATTCCGATCGACAATCGTTTTTAGCCTCTTTCGTGCGCGAAAGGCTCTTAGTTTTGTGCCGGTAACCGTCCATCCGGCTCTCGCTGCAGCTTCGCTTATTGAACAACCATCCAAGTAGATCATAGTAATCACTAGCCGATCACTTTCTCCTAAAAGGCTCAAGACTCGGTACACCAAGTCAGCAGCTTCTGTTGCAAGTTGCGCCGATGGGGACTCACCTCTTAAGCATTGCCAATCATGCTCTGATAGTTGTATCGCCGATTTTTGTAAGCGGTTTCGCTTCCAAAATCGGTAGCCGACGCGCACTGCGATGACTCTCAACCAATGTTGCCAAGGAGCGTCGCCCCGATACAGATGCAAACTCAAAAATGCCTCTACAAAAACGTCGTGTACTAACTCTTCGCAGGTTCCAGGGTCGCGACTAAATCTTCGCATCTGGACTGCGATGTCATTTTGATGCCGCATGACTAATCTGCGAAACGCCTCCTGGTTCCCATTTGCAGCAGCGGAAGCGTCTGCAGAATCCAATTCTACAAGCTGTTGAGATGTCTTTTCCAAGTCGTTTGCTTGCATCGACGCATAGCCGACGTTTTCAATCAAGCTTTGCAAGAAAAGTAATTCGCGCAGCCATCCCCCTGAGCCATTGAACTCAGAAGGATGGTTTTCAAATCGAAGGCTTAGTGCTAATGCCACGGATTCGTAATCCTCAGACGGAATCTACTCGTTGGATTTACGCCGCGTCGAATTCTAAGCGAGTGACTGAACCACTATCGTCTACATCGGCACGGGAAAGTCGATACCAAACCGGTTCCGGAACTTCGTCCTGCGCAAGTTCACCGTTTTTGTCAGCATCAAACGCTGACAAAAGTCGATCAAAGGATGGGCGACCGCCCCGCTTGGAAGGTGGCCCTCCCGCAGAAGCTAATCCTGAAGTTCCCATCGTCAAAAGCGCTGCCACAGCCATTCCATACCAAAATTTTAGTTGCATTCCCAAACTCCCAAAAGTGTTTTTCGACCGCGTTCAGCTACCAACATGGTACTGTTTTGGCGATCCGTACTAATAGTGGCTATGGACACGCGACCGGTTTCATGTTTTCAGAACTTTCTGCAGCTTTTTCAAGGAGGTCACAAATCTTGGACCTCAGCCGATGCGAACCAGAGACTTGCCCATGTTGTCACCTTTGAACAAGCCAATGAACGCTTCGGGAGCGTTCTGAAGCCCGTCAGTGATGGTTTCTTCCCAGACAATGGCGCCAGATTTTATCCAGCTCGACATGTCCTTCAGAAACGCGTCTCTCTGGTCGAGAAAATCAAAGACCAGCATACCTTCCATCCGGACGCGTTTGCCGATGATCTTGAACAGGTTGCGTGGTGCGGACGCAGGTTCGGTTGCGTTGTAGGTGGAGATCATTCCACACGATACGATGACACCATGGACGTTCATGTGATCGAGTGCGGCTTCCAGGTGTACACCGCCGACGTTATCAAAGTAAACGTCAATACCGTTAGGTGCCAGCAAACCAAGTTCTACCGATAGATCGTAAGTTTCGTTGTAGTTCAAGACTGCATCAACGTGCGCTTTCCCACGCAGCCAAGCGATCTTCTTTGCCTTGCCTGCACTTCCGATCACTCGACAATCCATCGACTTGGCGATTTGGCAAACAATGGAACCGACCGCACCTGAAGCAGCCGATACGAAAACGGTGCTACCCGGCTTGAGCTTCGCGACTCGCGTCAGGCCTGCCCACGCTGTCATGCCCGTCATACCAAGCGTACTCAAATAGGTTTGTGGGTCAGCAAGCGTTGAATCTATGGTAGAAACACCTTCGCCGGTCGACTTCCACTTTTCGCGCCAACCGAGACTTCCCAGCACGTAGTCCCCGACTGCGAAATCAGCGTTGAGCGATTCGATCACCTTGCCGACACAACCACCCTCCAGCGGCTTGCCGATCTGAAACGGTTGAACATAGCTGGCCGAGTCGTTCATTCGTCCGCGCATGTAAGGATCAACCGACATCCATTCGTTTTGAACGAGAAACTCGCCGTCCGCGATGGGAGGCAAAGTCACTTCAACAAGATGAAAGTTCGCCGCTGTTGGAACACCCTCGGGACGAGACTTCAGTTCGATCTGACGAGATTTGATTCGAGTTGCTATTTCAGTTGACATTTGTTTTTTCAAAAATTCGAGGAGGCCTAGCCAGTCTAAAGTCTGAAGTCTGGCAACTCCAGCTACATCGTTGCGGGAGTTGCTTCAGGGAAATCGGCTCCACGTGAGACCGACTCCCACGCTTCGAACTCTTCTCGCAGTTCGTCGAGCTTTGCCAACGCGCCGTTATATGCATCATTGCCTAGCAATAATCGATGAGGCGGATTGGAGGATTCGACGGCCTGCACGATCGCTTCGGCGGCTCGCACTGGATCGCCATCTTGATTGCCTGAGAGCGCACGCAGATGACGAATGTTCTTGTCAGCTGTGTCGGCATAGTCTGCGATTTGGTGCTGCGTTTCATTGGCTGAGCGTCCTGCCCAATCGGTTCGGAAACCGCTCGGTTCAACCAGCATGACCTTGATGCCCAGCGGTTCTACTTCCTGCCAAAGGGCTTCAGACACTCCTTCGACTGCAAACTTCGTCGCGTTGTAATAGCCAAGAGCCGGAAATGAGCGCAATCCGCCAATCGACGAAAGATTGACAATGAAGCCCTTGCGCCGTTTTCGCATTCCGGGCAGTACAACATGGATCATTCGACACAGTCCAAAGACATTGACGTCAAACATCTTTCTGACTTGCTTTTCGTCGCTCTCCTCAACAGCTGCGAAATAACCAATACCTGCATTGTTGACTAATACATCGATACCACCGAAATGATCTTCAGCTGTCTTGACGGCGTCTTCTGCCTGAATGCGGTCCGTCACATCCAGCGTCAGGATTAATGCGTCTCCCAGTCCATTCAGGTCCTGCACATCTTCCATATCTCGGGACGTCACGACGACGCGGTAGCCTAGTTCAAGTACATGCTTTGCGATCTGTCGACCAAATCCGGTGGAGCAACCCGTGATGAACCAAACAGGCTTCTCGGATTGCATGGTGTTTTTTGATGTTGATTTCATCCTAATTCCTTTTTCTGTTTATTTTGTGAATCATTGCGTTACACCGCTCGGCTATCCTAGTCGGACAGATCAATTAAGTTTTCCCACGATCAATTCCATGCGGAGGTCATTGCGTAAGGAGTGTTAGATTCGATTGTCAATCTTAGGATTATCCAAGTCGCGGGGCTGGACTCCAATCGAAGCTCCAGCCAATCGAAGATGGCGGATTCCGCTAAGGCATCTCCAATCACACACACCAGAAACTGCGGGCTCTGGTTAGTTCCACCAGTCCCTTTCCATGGTTTTCCCCGATGTTCTGAGATTCAATTTCGAGTTCTGCTCCTAAGATTTGAATCTCGCTGAAACATTCGAAGCTGGCGTCGACGAATACAGATGGAGGGTCCGGTGGCTACGATAAATGTGACTACACAAAACCCAGCTCAATTCAATTCAGCAGTCTTAGCAATCAACGGTGGATCATCGAGTATTAGGTTTGCTGTCTTCCACGGTGATGCTTCGCTCCGTCGATCGCTGCATGGAAAGATCGATCGCATTGGGCTCGCGGACGCGACCTTCAGATTCAAGGGCTTGAACGATACTCAGGAAACGAGTCAGTCTCTCAAAGCGACTGACTACGCCTCTGCGATAAAGTTCTTAATCGAGTGGCTGGAGGATCGAATAGGTCCGCAAACAATTTCTGCTGTGGGACACCGCATTGTCCATGGCATGCACCACACAACGCCGGAAATCGTGACTCAAGAGTTGCTAGACGACTTACGCAAGATCATTCCTTGCGACCCACAACATTTGCCATTTGAAATTGAACTAATCGAAGCCTTCCTCGATCGAATGCCACAACTGCCTCAAATAGTCTGTTTTGATACAGGATTTCACGCATCAATGCCGCGAGTGGCCAAACTGCTTTCTCTTCCGCGTCGTTACGATCGCAAGGGAATTCAGCGATATGGTTTCCATGGACTGTCCTACCAGTTCCTGATGCAGGAGTTGGTGCGACTTGGTGACACAGCCGCCACGCAAGGTTGTGCAATCCTCGCACATCTTGGCAACGGCACAAGCATGACGGCAGTTCGCGACGGTAAGAGCATCGACACCAGCATGGGCTTCACGCCTGCCGCTGGTCTGCCGATGAGCACTCGTTCGGGCAATGTAGATCCAGGACTTGTCGGCTATTTAGCACGTTCTGAGGGTATGACATCGGCTGAATTTGATCATATGGTCAATCACGAGTCTGGTTTGATCGGCGTTTCAGAAATCAGCTCGGATATGCGAGATCTAATAGCGCAAGAATCGAGCGATATTCGTGCCGCGGAGGCAATCGAGCTTTTTTGTTACCAAGCCAAGAAGTGGATAGGTGCTTTCGTCGCAACCCTTGGTGGGCTTCAAACACTCGTCTTTGCTGGTGGTATTGGCGAAAATGTACCGAGCGTGAGACATCGTATCTGCGAGGGACTGAGCTGCTTTGGCATTGAGATCGACGAAGAAAACAACGCTGCGAATGCCGAAGTCATCTCCTCGGTGAATAGTCGAGTTACCGTGCGAGTGATTCGCACGGACGAAGAGCAAGTGATCGCCGGTGAAGTGTATCGAATCATGCAGAGCAGTTCATGAAGCTCAATTCCTGATTCCGACGCCCATGCCGACAAGCTCGCCAAAGGCCGCTATGGTTGGTTCCACCAGAGGCTTATCAGGGATGAATCGATGTTTGCAGGAGGATACTACTGCAACAATTTAGAAGTTTTGTCTGTAGCTCCATTCTAAATCTCTCGCGAGGTTGAGTCGCAGATAGGGATCTTGAAGTCAAAGGAAGTCTTCCATGTCAGCCACAAACTCGGCGGTTGCAGTTTTCCATTCCCATGCAAAAGCTGAACAGGCCATTCACGAACTTCAAAAGAGCGGCTTCGATATGAAGAAGCTATCGATTGTGGGCAAGGACTACCACACCGATGAACATGTCGTCGGTTATTACAATGCCGGTGATCGAATGATGTATTGGGGTAAGGCTGGCGCACTTTGGGGAGGCTTCTGGTCGTTGCTTTTCGGCTCGGCCTTCTTCGCGATTCCAGGCATCGGTCCCGTTTTAGTCGCCGGCCCCTTAGCGATGTGGATTGTGGGGGCTCTTGAAAGCGCTGTTGTCGTTGGCGGGTTTAGCGCTTTGGGTGCTGCATTGGCAAGCATTGGCATCCCCAATAACAGCGTCCTGCAGTATGAGACCGAAATCAAGAATGGCAAACTGCTACTTGTCCTTCACGGGACTCCAGAAGAAGTTGTACGAGCAAAGAGCGTGTTACAAACTGCAAACGTTACCACTACAGTTCATGCTGAACCAGCCCTTGCCACAGTGTAGTGCAGTTCGCACAAGTAGGTCGGCTTTAGTCAAAGTACTTCGTGGTTCACTTCTCTTCTCCGGCTCCACCGGCTTGGTGGCGACTCAAGAATATGCTAGGTTCAGGCTAGAAACCTACTAGTCACGATTGTTGTTGTCGCCATTGATCGCTTGCATGGCGGAGGAGATGCGTGAGTGAATTTGCGAATGCTTAAAGGTGTCAAGCTCATCACATTGACGATGATGGCTTGGACGTTGGTGCATGACAATTGCCATGCGATTGCGGGAGACGGAGCGTTAGACGGCCATCGGCATCGCGTTCTGGTCTCGACCGATATCGGTGGCACCGATCCCGATGACTTTCAATCGATGGTCCATTTGCTGGTTTATGCGGATCTCTTCGACTTGGAGGGATTGGTCTCATCGCCCTTTGGCCCTGGACGCAAATCGGACATACTCACAGTCATCGATCATTACGAGCGAGACTACAAGAACTTGAAGAGCTATTCCGAGAAGTATCCCGCGGCCGATGCTCTGCGAGCTATCACAAAACAGGGCGAGACCGAAGAGGCCAATTCGACGAGAGTTGGCACTTCAACGGAAGGTTCGCAGTGGATCATCCAGTGCGCTAAGCGCGACGATCCTCGCCCGCTCCACATACTCGTATGGGGCGGCCTAGAAGATTTAGCTCAGGCTCTTCACGATGCTCCAGAGATTCTGCACAAGTTGCGAGTCTATTGGATTGGCGGCCCCAACAAAAAATGGAGCGTCAATGCATACAACTATATCGAGCAGAACCATCCGAAGTTGTGGATGATCGAAGCTAACGCAACCTACCGCGGCTGGTTCGTAGGTGGCAACCAGCAAGGTCAGTGGGGTAATCAGGAGTTCGTCTCAAAGCACATCGCTGGCCATGGCTCGTTGGGCGATTACTTCAGCACGCAACTCAAGGGCACGATCAAGATGGGCGACACACCTTCTGTCGCTCGACTTCTAAAGGGCGATTCGAACCATCCCGACAAGCCAAGCTGGGGCGGGCAGTACGTCCGCATATGGGACGACCGCAAGACCGTCTTCAATCGCTTGACCACCGAAGCGGACAAAGCTGAGGCATTCGGAGTCACCGAGTTTGTCTTGCCTAGGCCTGACGGATACTCGTCGCAAAACTCTGCTGCGATGATCTTCAATGAAGGAGTTCCTAAGTCCATTGGCGTGATTGGAGGCGATGTCTTACGCTTCCGATTTTCGCCCCGCGATGCCAAAGTTTGGTCATACGTTATTGAGAGTGACTTTGCAACGCTTAACGGCCAAACCGGAAAGTTCGACGCAGTACCGCCACCCATAGATCGAACGAAGGGAGCTTCGACTGCTCATCCCAACTGGTGGATCGACGATCCCGATCCAGTCGCAGCCGAAGGTGTTCATCCAGGCGCCAAGAGCGTGAATCGTTGGCGAGTGGATTTCTTAGGCGACTTTGCCAAAAGAATGGATCGATGTCGATCTGCCAAGGCACCCTAGCCATACCCAGCGCAGGATCTCATGCACTTGGTATTGATGCGATCACCAGCTATGCTAACTCAACAAATTACGGCTGTTCTTAACACCACTTTTCTCCACAAAGCCGAACTTCCATGCTTCGCAAATTCAACGACTCACGAATCGCACGTCTGGCCCTGCTCTTATGCATCATCGGGCTGCGCTTTCCGCAGGCCGTATACGCAGATGGCTTCACGATCACTTGTGAAGAATCACAAGTCACGATTGAGTACGATGGAAAGCTCGTGACCCAATATCACTTCCGCGACAAGGATGCAAGGAAGCCTTACTTTTGGCCTGTCATTGGTCCTAAGGGCAAGTCGATGACTCGGGCCTATCCCATGGAAAAGGTGGACGGGGAGCAGCATGACCATCCACACCATCGCGGCGTTTGGTTTGGACACCAAGGCGTAGCTGGTACCGATGTGTGGCTTGAGGAAGCGTCAAAGAACTTCAAGGGCGACGAGCAACAAAAGTTCTTGGCCAGCCTGGGCACTATCGCTCATACAGCCTTCACCAAAATCTCGGCTGAAAAAAATCACGTGGTGATTCAGTCGAGTAATGACTACTTGGACTCCAATGGTAAGCAGTTGATGGCCGACGAGCGATCAATGACTTTCCGACAAGCCAAGGGACAGTTGATTCTCGACTTTGACATCAAACTGATGGGCAAGTACGGAGATGTTGAATTGCAGGACAAGAAAGACGCCGGCTTGAACGTTCGCGTGCCAACATCGATGTCGCTAACCGAAGGCAAGGGCCACATCATCAACAGCGTTGGTGATCGCGATGTCGATACGTGGTCCAAGATCGCAGACTGGGTCGATTACAACGGCCCAGTCGATGGCGAGCACTTGGGCGTAGCCTTTCTGAATCATCCCTCCAGTTTCCGACATCCAACGCGGTGGCATGTTCGAGACTACGGACTATTCACTGCCAACGCTTTCGGTCTACAGAGTCTTGAACCCAAAGCCGACTCAGGCACCTTCACTTTAAAGAAGGACCAAGTCGTTCTGCTAAAGCATCGAATCATCTTCCACGAAGGCGATGAAAAGGCCGCTGGAATTGCTGAAGCGTATCGAGATTACGCTGGTTCAAAATAAACGAACCATGAGGGCTGACGCGTACCGTCGCTAGACAAAGCGGTGCACATGGGCCTTTCAATTAACCAACAAAAGGTACAGGTCAATCCCACGAAGTTCATCCTGACCTTAATGTTCTCTTTATTCTGCGTGCTTGCCTTTGGACTGCGGCAGCCCTGCTGCCGCCTTCATACCACAGCCTGCTGTCGTATGCGATATAATAAAAGATCTTCTGTGACTAACAGCAGCAGGCTGCTGAAGAAAAAGCGGCAGCAGGGCTGCCGCTTTGTCCAAGTCATTCTAGTAACACGACCGTATCAGGTCTCGCTCTTCTTCGCGCCTTCGCGTGAGACCTATTTTTTAACGCGTTGTTATTACAGCCCGTTTTTTGGCACTGCAATGCTCAACATTCTTTTGTCCCCCTTCTTCTGCCAACATTTCTTTTTTCGATCGGCCCATTTTGGCCCTCACCGCTTTTGGATCGGCGGAATAGCTTGAATCTCTTTCATAATCGCCTCGACTTGTTCGCGAGGAAGACCCATTGGAATGATCAACTTGCCTTTGGGAATTGGTGAGATGATGTGGACGGCACCGAGCGGCTTGCCGTCGAGCAAGATGGTTACCATGTCGGGATCGTCCCACAGCGAATATGATGCGATGCGGCGTGAAAGCCAACTAGCTGACTCAGGCCGCAGCTTTAGAGCGATGGAATATTGATCGGCCTGTCCATCTACGGGAACGATTTCCACAGAAGACAGATCGCGTTCATCAATCAACACTCCATGATCCCAGTTGATCATCGCTTCCTGCTTTTCTCCACTACCCATCTGCCAAGAGAGAATTGCGTCGCTGGGGTCTGCGGCGGCCATCTCTCGTTTTTTGTCAGTGACTTGCGATGACTTGCGCACTTGCAGTCGCGCCGCAGGAATGATCTCAACTTCTTCAACGCCAGACTTCAGATCGCCAACCTGTGCATAGACCGTGTACTTGCCAGGTTCGAGAAGCAATGGATCAGAGCCAAAGCGTCCTCGCGGTGATCCTGGGGGACGGATCGACGCTGAGTGGTTTTGTTCGAGGAATCGTCTCGCAGAATGACCTGGAGGTAAAATGAGTTCCGATTTGGCCAATTCTTCTGGCGGAATACCAAAACTCAGCCACATTCCCGAACCAATCACATTAATCACGCGATCGCCTTTCAATCCAGGGCGATGTAGGTCTCGGGGATCTCGACCTATATGCACTACTTCATTGGTTTCATTTTTGATCCAGACTTCGTAGTCAAGTTGTTCGCCGTGTCGTAATATGTTGCCTCGACGAGCAAACTGCGATCTCCGTATCCCAAGTCTCATTCCGCCTATAGATTCACCCCAGAGGACATCGGTCGGTACAGTGAGCGATTTGTTCGGATTCACTGGCAGTTTGAATCGATTGATACCGTAGGACCGATTGACTTCCGTGGTCTGGTTCGCCTGAATGTTGACAGCAAGCGATTTTTCTAACCAACCTGTGCGCTCGTGCCAGATAAGGAACGAATGTGTACCCGGCGGCAAACCTTCGATGGAAAAGCGACCCTGCTTGTCAGTAACCGCCGCAAAGGGATGGTCGAGTGGCAACAGGAAGCTCCTTTTCCAAGCACTAATATCCGATTGTGCTTCAATAGGCCTCTTCTCGGGACTTGTGAAAGGCGCTTTAAAGGTAAATTTGTCGCCTGCCTTTACTAGCCGATTCTGTCCAGCATTGTTCAGAGCATTGAAGCGAAAGTTCTCGGCCGCAACTCCAGCGTTACTCAATTGCATGTCTTGCAAAGTTTGGATGATTACCGCTCGCGGCTCGAAATGATAGTCTTGCATCGTTACTTTGGCAGGATTCAAGACAATCTTGTTTGGCTTCCAATTGGATGGCGCCTTCGCCAAGTACACAAATGCATTGGCCAAGCCGCCATCAGCATCAAACTGTAGGGATTCATCCTCGATTTCAACGAGCGATGCTTCAATTTCAGCTCGCAATTCCTCGAACCTCTCTTTTTCTTCGTCGGTGACCGGAGCCTGCTTACCAAGTCGCGGAGTTGTGGGAGTCGGCACGCGTAGTTTTGGAAATGTCGGAATAGCTTCATCCAATGTAATCCTCCCATTCACCGCCCCGGTATCGTCGGCCTTGGCTGCGTTCTTCTTTTCCGGAGCAACGGGCTCGACGGCAGCCTCCGCCTGCGTTTGAACTTTCCCTTCCTGGACGACTTCAGGTTCAGAAGACTCGTTAGGCATCGACTCTATTTGTGACGTTGCCAACGCAGATGCACTTCCAAAGCGCGCAAGCGGATTGCTACCCGCCAACGCTATAACTGAAACTGCCATCAGTGAAGTCAAAGCCAACCCTATTGAAAAGCTGCGGCGAGTCAATCCGACGCGAGTTGTCTCCTCAACGCCGATCAATCGCCGGATGCGATAACCGAAGTCGGTGGTATTGCTGCCGCTTGCTGCCAAGGTTGCCAGAGCCGCCGAACGTCGCCGGTCGTTACCGATGCACAGCTCGGCCATCTGCAACAGTGCACTTGCATAGGGCAATCTTCCCATGCAAGCCACGACCACATCGTCACAACATTTCTCGCGTTCTAGACTCACACGACGACTGATCCACCATGTGACCGGGTGAAAGAAGAGCAATGCTTCGACGATGCGCTGCATCACGTTTAAGATCAAGTCGTAGCGGCGAATGTGAGCCATTTCGTGACTGAGTACCGCAGCAACTTGTTGTGGATTCAATCCGCACAACAACGTTGGCGGTAACAGTATCATCGGCTTCAGAACTCCGACCACAAACGGTACTGACACTCGATGACAAATTGAGACTACCGGAATTCGCTTTAAACCCAGGCGAGCAGCCTGTTCAGCGATGACCTTAAGAAGTATTGAATCCGTAATCGGCTGAATGGTGCGACGCAGCCGTGAACTACCAATAATCGACAAGCAGAAC